>NZ_DCNR01000126.1:7112-15028 GCF_002322065.1 Dermacoccus sp. UBA1591
CGGCGTAGGCGTCGTAGACGCGGGCCTGGTCGTCGAAGTCGCGGTGTGCGCTGACGGCTTCGAGCGCGACGTGCTCGCGCTCGGCGCGCGCGAACATTGCGTCGAGAGGCTTGCTCAGCCGCTCGTCGACCATGACGCCGTGCGCCGCGAGGAGCTTCTTCGGCTCGTCCGAACGTGCCAGCGCGAGGCGCTTGTTGACGACGCGCAGCAACGACGAGCGCAGCGCGTCCGGCCGCGTGTCGACGCTCACCGACGTGTCGGGCGCGCTCGGGGTGCTGATGTCGATGCGGCTCACGGCGGAGTGCTTGACCGGCAGCGCCACGACGACGACGCCACCTGCGGCGCGTTCGATGGCGACCGCGTCGTCCTGGTGCGCCCACAACTCGCCGTCATGGAGCCGCGCGACGACGGCGGCGACGTTCGGCGTCACGGCGAGGGCTTGCAGGTGCAGGGCGCGCAGCGCGTCCGCGTCAGTGCCGGTGACGAGCGAGGGCGATGTCGTCGATGCCGCCAGCGCCCCGGCCGAACCCGCGATTCCGGCGGCTGCCGCCAGCGCGGCCACGGGTGCGGCGAGGGCCGCGCGGCGCGTCACGTCAGCCATGGCCCTCACCCTTCTTCAAGCCCCGTCGACAACGCCCACGCTCTGGCTGCACACCTGAGTGGGGGACGAACGAAAACGGGAAGACGATCTCGTCGAGGTCACGATATCGTCACGGCGGCATCCGCGTCACACCGGGCGCCGCCCCGGACCCGGCCTCCTGGCACGATGGCGAGTAACTCGCAGGTGGGCGCGCAGTTGGCTGCCTACCTTTGAATTACCCGCCATGTTGTGGCCTGCGAACTGACATCACCCGCCAGGCATCTCGCGAGCAGGCTCACTTGAGCAGCTTGCTCATCCGTCGATCGGCGAGCGGCTTGCCGCCCGTCTGACACGTCGCGCAGTACTGCAACGAACGGTCGGCGAACGACACCTCGCGGATGACGTCGCCGCACACCGGGCACGCCTCGCCCGTGCGCCCGTGCACGCGCATCCCGGCGCGTTTGGCGTCCTTGAGATCCTTCGCGGGCTTGCCGGCCGCAGCGTCGACGGCATTCGTCAGGGTCGTGATCAGCGCGTCGTACAGCGTGTCGATCTGCCCGGGCTCGAGCGATGACGTCAACGCGAACGGCGAGAGCTTCGCGACGTGGAGCACCTCGTCCGAGTAAGCGTTGCCGACGCCCGCGATCTCGTTCTGATCACGCAGCAACCCCTTGATCTGCATGCGCCTGCTCGCCACGAGCTGCCCGAACGCCTCGCGGGTGAACTCGGGCGACAGCGGGTCGATGCCGAGCTTCGCGATGCCCGGCACGTCGACGACGTCACGCACGATGTGCACGGCGAGGCGCTTCTGCGTGCCGGCCTCGGTCAGGTCGAAACCGGAGCCGTCGTCGAAGCGCACGCGCAGCGCGATCGGCGACTTGCCGGGCCGCAACACCGTCGTCGGCAGCGCGTCGGACCAGCGCAGCCAGCCGGCACGCGAGAGGTGGAACACGAGCGACAGCCCGCCGCTCGTCTCGAGGGCGATCCACTTGCCGTGGCGGCTGACGGCGTCGACGACGAGCCCCCCGAGCGCCTGCGGTGACGGGTCGAACGTCTTGAGCACGGCGATGGAGGCGAGTTCGACCCCGACGATCGCGCGCCCGACGATGCGCTCGTCGAGAAACCCGACGAGCCCGCTCACCTCTGGTAGCTCAGGCATGAACCTTCCCCCTCACCCGTCGCGCCTGCGGGGCCGCAATGGCGGCGACCGAACCACGCCCCGGATCGACGACCGCGCTCACACGTTCGTGGAGCACGAAACCGTTGGGCCCCTCGAGCCACGGCACGCCCGGCACCCGACCAGCCACGTCGTCCATCTGCAAGGGGTGGCCGTGGCTGAGCAGCTGCTGCGCGGGCGTGAGCTGACGGATGGCGATACCCGCGACGTGCTCGGGATAACTGAGCGCGAACTTCTCGTACAACGCCGGGTCGTGCTGGCCATCGTCACCGACGAGGAGCCAGCGGACGTCCGGGAACTCGGACGCGAGACGCCGCAGCCAGCGACGCTTGTGCTCCGGGCCGGAGCGGAACCACGCCGTCTCCGTCGGCCCCCAGTCCGTCAGCAGCAGCGTGCCGCGCGGAAAACCGCTGCGGCGCAGGAAACGCGTGAGAACGGGTTGGGTGTTCCAGGCTCCCGTCGACAGATAGAACATCGGCGCACCCGGGTGCCCCGAGAGCATCGAGCGATAGAACGCCGCCATGCCCGGCACCTCGCGACGCACCGTCTCGCGCACGACGAACGTGTTCCACGCCGCGATGAGCGGGCGCGGCAGCGCCGTGATGAGGGCCGTGTCGTCGATGTCGCTGATGATGCCGAAGCGCGCCTCACCGCTGATGATCTGCATCGCGGCGTGCGTGACGATGCCGTCGCACTCGATCGTCGCCTCGTGCCAGCCGTCGCGCAGGCCGTGGCCGACGACCTCGATGTCGAAGTACCCGCCCCGGTCGGTGTGGCCGACGGCGCGCGCGGCGCCGAGGCTCACCGTCACCTCTTCACCGGTCTGCGGGACGGAGAAGAAGGCCCGGAATCCGCGGCGTACGAGCGAGTCGTCGTGCGCGGCGGGCACGGCGGGCTGGCCGCTCTTGCCCATGACGACGCGGCCCAGCACGACGGCGCGCCCGCCCTCGGGGATGCGGCGCTGACGGCCGCTCGGCTGCCCCGACGCACGCCACGTCTGGGTCTTCGGGCGTGGGGCGCTGACGTACGGGTTACGCCCCTCGAGTTCGGGGTCGACCGAGCCGAACCCGACGTACGGGAACACGCGCTTGCTCCAGTGACGCCGCTCGAGCAGCTTCGACGTCGAGCTGTTCAGCCGATCCTCGAGGCGGGAGGCGATGTGCGTGCGAGACATGCCACCACCCTATGACCCCGCACCGACAACCGCTGGGCAGCGGCGAGGATACGGGGCCGGGGCGGCGGTGAGCGGTCGATGCTCAGGCGTGGGTCAGGCCTGCGCCTTCGGCAGCGCGGCCTCGACGGTGGGGGTGCCCGCGTCCTCGTCGTCCTTCAGCGCCGTGATCTCGCGGACGAGGCGCTCGAACTCGGGCGCGTCGACGGTGACGCCGGCTGCGTCGAGGCCCTCCTGCAGCTTGTCGGCGATCTTCGCGTCGCTCGCGCTGTAGTCCCACGACGTCGCGGTGTCGACGGCGGCCTGCGCGGCCTGGCGTGCGGCCTGCAGCTCTTCGTCGGTGTACGAGTTCATGCTCTGCTCCTTCGCGGTGGGTCGCGTCCGAGCACCTCGGACGCCTGCAGGCCAGTGCACCACGAGCCCGACGTCCGCCGCACCGCCCTTACGGGTGGCCGCCTCCCGCATGATCCGCGGGCAGCATCCGCCCGAATGGCACACGTCTGCTCACCAGGCTGACGAAGCCGCTGCGTGAACGCGAGGGGACGTTTGACCCATCCTGGCGCCAAACCCTAGCCCTGGGGGTGTCATGTCGACCAAAATGGGGGCATGGGAAAGAATAAGTTCAAGACGCAGGACGAGACCTGGCAGCACAACTACCCGTACGACGTGAAGATGACACGTACGGAGTACGAGTACCTCAAGCGCCAGATGCAGATCGAGCTGCTCAAGATGCAGGCGTGGGTCAAGGAGAGTGGGGAGAAGGTCGTCCTCATCTTCGAGGGGCGTGACGCCGCCGGCAAGGGTGGTTCGATCAAGCGCTTCAACGAACACCTCAATCCGCGTGGTGCGCGCACCGTCGCCCTCGACAAGCCGACCGAGCGCGAGATGGGCCAGTGGTACTTCCAGCGCTACGTCTCGCACCTGCCCACCGCCGGTGAGATCGTCTTCTTCGACCGCTCCTGGTACAACCGCGCCGGCGTCGAGCGCGTCATGGGTTACTGCACCGACGAGCAGTACGACGAGTTCATGCGCACCGCGCCGCAGTTCGAGCAGATGCTGACGGGCTCCGGCATCCACCTGCGCAAGCTGTGGTTCTCCGTCGGCAAGGCCGAGCAGCTGACGCGCTTCGAGAAGCGCCGCACCGACCCGGTGCGTCAGTGGAAGCTGTCGCCCACCGACCTCGCCTCCCTCGACAAGTGGGACGACTACACGAAGGCGAAGGAGGCCATGTTCGAGCACACCGACACCGAGTGGGCCCCGTGGACGGTCATCAAGAGCAACGACAAGAAGCGCGCCCGCGTCGAGGTCATGCGCTACGTGCTCGACTCGCTCGACTACCCGGGCAAGAACACCGACTTCATCCACGCGCCCGACCCGCTCATCGTCGGCCCCGCCAAGCACATCCTCGACGAGGGTGAGGGCGGCTTCCAGGAGGGCTACCCCGACCGTCACGACGGCGGCAAGACGCCGACGCACACGGCCCCGAAGTCGAAGTCGGCTGCCAAGGCGCGCGCCAAGGCCCAAGCCGAGGTCAAGGCGCTCGAGGTGCAGCGGGCCGCCGAGTCCATCGCGCGCGGTGACGGCGACAAGTCGGCTGAGCAGAAGTCGGCCGAGGCCAAGGCGGCCGAGGGGCGCTGACGCCGCTCACGCTCGCGCAGGCGAACACGATGGCGGGCAACTCACAGGTAGGCGGGCAACTTCGCGCCTACTCGTGAGTTACCCGCCATCATGACGTTCGGGGTGGGTGGCTCGGGGGTTCGTGACGTACGGGTCAGGGGGCGACGAGACGTCAGGGTTGAGTGTCGGCGCGCTGCTTCGCGAGGCGTCCCTCGAGGATCTCGAGAGCGGCGTCGAGCGTCGCAAGTTCTTCCTCGCTCATGCCGTCGAGCAGCGGGACGACGACCTCGGCGCGCGCCTCGCGTGCCTTCGTCAGCGTCTCCCGGCCTGCGGGCGTCATCGTGACGAGCGTCGCGCGCCCGTCGCGTGCGTCCTGCGAACGATTGACGAGGCCGAGGCCCTCGAGGCGTTTGACCTGCGTCGTCATCGTCGGTTGAGACGAGTTGTCGGCCGTCGCGAGATCGCCGATGCGTGACGGGCCGAGGTCATTGATGAGGGAGAGCAGCCGCAGCTGAGCCGCGGGGGCGGGCAGCTGCGCGTGGCGTGACGCCCATCGGTTGAGCCGGGCCACGACGAGCAGCAGACGGTCGCCTCGTGAAGTCGTCATGCTCGCCATCGTAGGACCCGCGGGCGTCTCGAGGGGCGAGGTCAGCGTCACCGCCTCACCCCGACGGGCGGGGTGAGGCGAACGTCGTTCACTGCGACCGCAGTTCGCGCTTGAGAATCTTTCCGGTCGCGCCCTTGGGCAGCGTTTCGATGAACGTGACGTGGCGCGGGTACTTGTACGCGGCGACGCGCTCCTTCGCGAAGGCCTTGACGGCGTCGGCGTCGAGGTTCGAGCCCTCTGTGCGCACGACGAAGGCGGCGACCTCCTCGCCGTAGTGCTCGTCGGGCACACCGACGACGGCGACCTCCGCGATCTCCGGGTGCTCGTACAGCACCTCCTCGACCTCGCGGGGGTAGACGTTGTACCCGCCGCGGATGATCATGTCCTTCGAACGGTCGACGATGAAGTAGAAGCCGTCCTCGTCCTGGTGGGCGAGGTCGCCGGTGTAGAACCAGCCGTCGCGGATGGCCTTTGCCGTCTCCTCCGGCTTGTTCCAGTAGCCCTTCATGATGTTGTGCCCGCGCACGGCGACCTCGCCCACCTCACCGACGGGCAGCGGGTTGCCGTCGAGGTCGGCGACCTTCATCTCGACGCCCTCGATCGGCGTGCCGATCGAACCGGGCTTGCGCTGGGCGTTCGGGTGGTTGAACGACGCGACAGGTGAGGTCTCGCTGAGGCCGTAGCCCTCGAGGATCGTCGCGTCGAAGCGCTCCTCGAACTTGCGCAGCACCTCGACGGGCATCGCCGAACCACCCGAGATGCAGGTACGCAGCGACGCGAGCTTCACCTCGGGTGCCTTCGCGGCGGCCGCGAGCATCGCCTGGTACATCGTCGGCACGCCCTCGAAGACGGTGACCGAGTCACGCTCGATGATCTCGAGCGCCTTCGTCGGTTCGAAGCGCGGCAGAAGGGTCAGCGTCGCGCCCCTGGAGACGGACACGGCCATCGCGCACGTCAGGCCGAAGACGTGGAACAGCGGCAGGCAGCCCATGACGACGTCGTCGGACGTCACCTCGACGAGCGTGCGCGCCGTGACGTCCTGGTTCTTCTCGAGGTTGTCGTGGGTGAGCTCGGCCCCCTTCGGGCGACCCGTCGTCCCCGAGGTGTAGAGGATGACGGCGGTGTCGCTGCCATCGCGCTCGACGATGTCGGACGTCGGCTCGAACTTCGCGAGCAGGCTCTGCAGCTGATCGTCACCGACCTCGACGAACGTGACGCTCTTCTGCTCGGCCGCCTTGGCCATCTCACCGGCCATGCCGAACGCGAGCTTCACGCCGGCGTCCTCGAAGTAGTAGTCGATCTCGCGCCCCATGAACAGCGGGTTCATCGGCACGAGAACGGCACCCGCGCGCCACACGCCGTACGCGACGACGGGGAACGCCGGCACGTTGGGCAGGCTGAGCGCGACGCGATCCCCGACGCCGACCCCCTGGTCGGCGAGGAAGGTCGCGAGTCGTTGCGTCGCGTCGTCCAGCTGCGACCACGTCAGCGTGAAGTCGTCGAGCTTGATCGCGACGTCGTCCGGCTGACGCTCGGCGGTGCGCGTGAGGTTGGCGGCGATGTTGAACTCGTTCGTCATGACGTGATCCTAATCACTCAGCCTGGGTGTTCAGTGACCCGGGTCACGCATGTCTCGAAACCCCGCCGCCGCACCCGTCAGCTGCTCGAGGTGATCCTGCAGCACGTCGAGCGCCCAGTCGCACGGATCACCCGGCCCCTGACGGATGAGTTGCAGCGCCAGCCCGTCGAGCAGGGCGTGCAGACGCCTGGGCTCGGAGTCGGCGCTTCGCGATCCTGCCAGCAGGCCGACCGCGTCGAGGCGGCCGATGACGATGACGCACATCTGGCGCAACGCTTCGTCGGACTTGGTGCACTCCTCGCGCATCTGCGGGTCCGCCAACGCGCTGATGGAGAGGGCCAGCCAGACCTCCATCTCGACGCGGCGGTCTTCGTCGAGGGGCAGGACGTGGGTGCACGCCTGCCACGCGAATTCGCGGGCGTCGAGGTCCACTGGCAACGCGCGAAATCGTTCGACCCCGCGCTGGAGCACCAGCTCCAGACAGAATCGGACGAGGCTGCGCTGCGTCGGGAAGGAGCGACGCAGTGAGCCGACCGCGAGATCCGCCTGCGCGGCGACGTTGCGAACGGACAGGCCCCGGATTCCCCGGCTACGGAGCACCTCCCATGCCGCCTCTGCGATGGCGATCTCTCTCGCGGCATGATCGATGACCTTCGGCATCCCACCATCTTAGTACGGTCGTGCTAACTTGTTTTTGGTACAACCGTACTCATTAGGAGGGTCATGATCGTCGCCATCATCGCTGCCTGCGAGATCCTCTTCTGGGTCTTCGTCATCGCGGGCCTGGCCGCGCGCTACCTCCTCGAGCGCCGGCGCCTCGGAGCTGCCCTGCTCGTCATGGCCCCCGTGACCGACCTCGTCCTCCTCGCCGCCACGGCCATCAGCCTGCACCGCGGTGACGCGGCACACCTCGGGCATGTGGTGGCCGCCGTCTACATCGGATTCAGCGTGGCCTACGGCCATCGCATGATCGATTGGTGTGACACACGCTTCGCCCATCGCTTCGCGGCCGGGCCGGCGCCCGTCAAGGCGACCGGGGCGACCTACACCCGCCAGTGCTGGGCCGACGTCGCGCGGACGAGCGTGGCCGCGGCCATCACCTGCATGCTGACGGCGGTACTCATCGCGATCGCAGCCGACACCTCGTCCGCGGGCGCACTTTCGGGCAACTACACGTGGATGGGC
>NZ_DCNR01000126.1:15199-16877 GCF_002322065.1 Dermacoccus sp. UBA1591
GGAGCGCCCGGATGCTCATGGTGGCAAGGTGGACGTGCCAACCGACGACTCGAGCGACGAGGAACCGTCATGCGTCTGCCCCGACCCCGCTTCACCCCGCAGATCATGCGCGTCGTGCGTGACGTCGACCGTCTCGACCGTTCGCTGTTCACAGCGATCGCCGAGCATCAACCCACGAGCAGGAGGGGTTAACAGCGCGCGTGTCATCCGACGCATCGAGAAGTTGCTGCCCGAGGCGGAGATCGTCCGCCTCGGGCAGGGGCAGGATCTCGACGACCTGCTCGCCGACGCGGCCGCGCGCTGCGACGTCCTCGGCGTCGGCGGCGGTGACGGGACGCTGCAAGCCGGTGCGCGGCACGCGATCGAGCACGACGTGCCGCTCGCGGTGTCACCCTCGCCGGCATCTTCATCGGCAACGGCCGCTACGACCCGCCCGGCGACGCACCGCAGACGCGGCTGCGCATGGACGACGGGCAGCTCGACCTGCGGTTCTTGGAGCGAGGCTCGCGGTGGGCCGCCGTCCGCACGCTGTTCGCCGTCTTCACCGGCGGGCTCGGACGGTTGCCGCTCTACCACGAGTTCGACGCGCCGAAGGCTCACCTCGAGGTCGTCGGCGGTCCCATCCCGTTCGCCCGCGACGGCGAGGTGACCGGCTCGGGGACGGTGCTCGACCTCGACGTCGCCTACCGCGCTCTCACCGTCTATCGGCCGCGCACAGGCAGTTGGAGTCGCGTGCTGCGACGCTTCGGATGGCGCCGCCAGGGCGTCACAGCCAGCTGACGCGGCCGGCGAGCAGCTCGTAACCGACGAAGCTGACGACGTCGAGGATCGTGTGCGCGACGATGAGCGGCAGGACGCGTCGCGTGCGCGTGTAGAGCCAGCCGAAGATCAGGCCCATGACGACGTTGCCGACGAACCCGCCGAGGCCCTGGTACAGGTGGTAGCTGCCGCGGATCAGCGCGCTCACGACGATCACCTTCGTGCGCCCCCACCCGGCCTGAGACCAGCGCGTGAAGAGGTAGCCGATCATGACGACCTCTTCGAGGATCGCGTTCTGCGCGGCGGCGAGGACGAGGATCGGAAAGACCCACCAGTGCTCGCCCAGGCCGGACGCGACGACCGTCGTGTTGATGCCCATGGCCCGCGAGACGAGGTACAGCGCGAGGCCCGGGATGCCGATGACGGCGGCGAGCAGCGCACTGAGGACGGCGTCGGGTGCCTGGCGTGTGCGGTCGATCCCGAGGTAAGCCAGCGGCTTTCGCAGT
Source organism: Dermacoccus sp. UBA1591 (assembly GCF_002322065.1). Lineage (NCBI taxonomy): Bacteria > Bacillati > Actinomycetota > Actinomycetes > Micrococcales > Dermacoccaceae > Dermacoccus > Dermacoccus sp. UBA1591. The sequence goes on from NZ_DCNR01000126.1 coordinate 16,465, forward strand.
TCGCGCGACAGCAGGAGAACGACGAGCGCCACCGGCACGAGCGCCAGCGCGATCTGCACGAGCTGATAGACGACGTCGAGCCACTGCGTGCTCGAACGCGACGAGTTGAGCGTCGACGTCTGCTGACTGATCGACGTGTGCGTCGCGCGCGCCGTCAGGGCCGTGCGCAGCAGCGAAAGCGCCGACCAGATCGCGCTCGCGCCGAGGCTGAGCAGCAGGACGATGACCGTCTCGGCGAGCAGTTGACGCCGCGGCAGGCGCGTGCGGGCCACGTCGAGTCTCGTACCAGGCCAGGCCATCTGGCCTCGCAGACGGCCGAGCGCTGTTCGTGCGCGCTCACCCGGCGCGTCGACTCGGGTACTCACCGAAGCAGCGTGGGGTTCAGCAGCACAGCGCGGTTCACGAGACGCCGA
>NZ_DCNR01000126.1:17109-20660 GCF_002322065.1 Dermacoccus sp. UBA1591
GCGTCGGATCCACCGTCAGCCTCGGCGTCGGGTTCTGCCTCGTCATCGAGGACGTGAACCGGGGCCTCGTCGTAGGGGTCGTTGATCGTGTCGTCGCTCATGTCAGATCCTCGCTCGTCGAATGTTCGTCCTGGCCCGTCGTCGGTGTGCCAGCGGCCGCGCATCACTCGTCGCGGCGCGAGGTGAACGCGCTGCCGACACTGCCACTCGGGCGATGCGCGGGCACGTCGGGACGGGCCTCGTCGCGTTCTTCGCCGTCGACCCGGGACGCGACGTGTCGCTCGCCGTTGATGGGCTCGCCGTCGCCGAGCCCGTCGGACGGGTCGTCGCGGCGCGAGCCTGCTGCATCCGAGCCTGCTGCAACCTGGCGTCCTGCACCTGCCAGTCCTGCGCCGGCGCGTCCTGCGTCCGAATGGCCGTCGCTAGAACGTCCTGCGCGCCGCGAGCCACCGTCGCGTCGCTCACGCTCAGCGCTCACGGGCGCATCGTCGAGGCGACGCACGACGGTGAACCAGGTGATGGCGAAACCGGCGACGAGCGCCAGCACCGCTGCGGGCCACAGCTGAGCGGCGAGCCAGATCATCGGACGCTCCCCGCGTCGCCCTCGTGTTGCTCGTCGAGTTGGCGCAGGTCGCGGCGCGTCGGGTAGAGCGCGGCGGCGAGCAGCCAGGCGATGAGGGCGCCGAGAACGAAACAGACGAGCATGACGAAGACGCTGTCGATCACGAGGTTCATCGGTGCACCTTCACCGTGCGGACGCCGTCGACGTGCGACGCGGCGTCGCGCACCGAGTCGATGGCGTCGTTGCCCGACCGCGCCGGGACGACGGCGGTGACGTCGCGGCCGTCGACCGAGACGGAGACCTGCGCGACGCCCGTGCCGGCGACGCTGCGCTCGACTCGCTGCTGCAGGTTGGATTCGATCGAGGACTTGCCGAGGAACGCAGCCGCAGCGCCGAGAACGAGTGGGACGACGACGAACGCCGCCCACCACGCCCGACTGAGTCGGGCGGGCACGCGCGTGCCTGAACGCTCCACTGCGTCTCCTTCGTTCTTCAGGTGCTCATCGTCGAACGTCGCCCATTGTGCCTGGCGTCACCGACAACGCCGTCGTCACGCGCCGTTCGATGCGGCGCCGACACCCGGTTCGTCGCGGTTCGGAACGCCGCCCTGGGCCGCCTCGCCCACCTGGTCGAGGCGACGGAACGGGTGGGCCGCCTCGATCTGCAGGGCCAGCCGCAGCAGCGTGTTCTCGTCGCCGATCTGCCCGGAGATCATGACGCCGACCGGCAGCCCGTCATCGGTCCGTCCGAGCGGCAGGCTGATGGCGGGTGCGCCCGTCGCGTTGTGCAGCGGCGTGAAGGCACAGTAGGCGAGCACGCGCTCGAGGTGCGTCTCGTAGTCGAGATCGCCTGCGAGATAACCGATCTCGGGTGCGACGTGGGCGAGGACGGGCGAGACGAAGACATCGGGGCCGCTCGCCATCTGCGAACGGTACACACGACCCGACGCCTGCAGACGCGCGAGGAACTTCGGCGCGTGCGCGAGCCGGCGGCGTCCCATCTGCGCGAGCCCGAGCGTCAACGGGTCGAGCTTGCTCGCGTCGAAATCCTTGTGGAACAGGCGCTTGCCGCCCGCCACCGTGTTGAACGCGAGGAAACCCCAGTAGTCGAGAAAATCCTGTTGGAACGACTCGGGAATCGTCGGTTGCCAGTCGACGATGTCGTGCCCGAGCCCGCCCAGCATCGTGAGAGCCGTGTCGACGGCGGCTCGCGTCGGTGCATCCGACGGAGGCGCGAACGGACTGTCGTGCATGAACCCGATGCGCAGCGGGCGCGTCAGCTCGGGGTGCGACGTGACGTCGATCGGCGGTAGGCGGCGCGCCGGGTGCACGCGCTGGGCGTCCTCGAAGAACGTGACGGTGTCGCGCACCGTGCGCGTCAGCACCGAGTCGGTGACGATCTTCACCGGCATCTGCGCGGAACTCTCACCGATGATGAGGCGCCCGCGCGTCGGTTTGAGGCCGACGAGGCCGCACGTCGCGGCGGGAATGCGGATCGAGCCACCACCGTCGTTGCCGTGCGCGATGGGGACGACGCCCGACGCGACGAGCGCCGCCGAACCGCCGGAGGAACCGCCCGAACTGCGCGACGTGTCCCACGGGTTGCGCGTGACGTTGCCGCCAGGGCGTTCCGTCGTCGCCGTCCAGCCGAACGGCGGCATCGTCGTCGTGCCGATGGGGACGATGCCCGTGCCGAGGATCTGCGTCACGACCTTGCCGCTGCGGCGGCTGCTGACGCGCGGCATCGCCTCCGAACCCTGCGTCATCGGCACGCCGGCGACGACGACGTTGTCCTTGAACGCGCTCGGCACGCCGCGCAGCGCGGCGTCCGGATGATCGTGGCGCCCACCTCCGAGGCCCGCGTCGATACGACCAGCACGCTGACGGGCGCGCTTGGCATCGATGAACTCGATGGCGTTGAGCACCCCGTCGACCTTCTCGGCGCGCGCGAGCGCAGCCTCGACGGCCTCCGTCGCGCTGACGCGGCCCGAGTCGATGGCGTCGGCGAGCGCTGTCGCGTCCATGTCACCGAGCGCATCGTCGGTGAACGCGTGGATCTGCTTCGGCCTCGTCTCGGACATCATCTGACCCCTTTTCGTCGTGGCAGCTTCGATCTGCCAGTGTGCCGCCTGCGACGCCGCCTGTGGGCCGAAGCGCGCAACTCGGGTGGCCGATGCCGCCCGTGTCGCCGATGTCGGCATGGCCTCGACGATGGTGGTGGCGGTGCGTGCGAGGGCACGCCTCCCTGGGCATGGTGACGGTTCAGCGGCCGAGGTGGGCGCGAGGTTCGGGGCGGGGATTCCGTTGTCGTGCAGCAGGGTTCGCGCCGCGTGCCAGCCGCACATGCCGTGGACGCTGGGGCCCGGCGTCGTCGCTCCCGAGGCGAGGTAGACACCGTCGGCGGGTGTGCGCCAGGGCGTCGGTGACACGACGGGACGCTTGAGCATCTGCGTCATCGTGACGGCGCCGCTCGCGAAGTCGCCGCCCGCGAAGTTGGGACTGACGGCTGCCGCGAACTCGTCGGCGCGCGTCGCTGTTGAGGCGAGCACGAGGTCACGGAAACCCGGGGCGTGCTCCTCGACGGCGGCGAGGACGGCCTCGGTGGCGTCGACGTCGCTGTCGAACGGCACGTGAACGTACGCCCAGAACGTCGCCTGCCCGGCCGGCGCGCGCGTGGAATCGGCGATACTCGGCTGCACGGCCAGAACGTAGGGACGCTCGGGCACCCGCCCGCGCGCGACGTCGTTCTCCGCCGCCGCGATCTGCTCGCGTGTGCCGCCGAGGTGCACCGTGGGGGCCTCGCCGATGCGCGGATCGCTCCACGGGACCGGCCCGGCGAGCGCCATGTCGACCTTGCTCACGCCGCTGCCCGGCTTGAACCGCTCGAGAGCGCGCCGGTAGCGATCGGGCAGGCGCGCGGCGGCCATCGTCAGGAACGCGGGGACGCCGACGTCGAGCACGGCCGCGTCGTACTCGTCGAGCTGCGCGAG
>NZ_DCNR01000019.1:0-2126 GCF_002322065.1 Dermacoccus sp. UBA1591
CCGCCCGGTTGCGGCCCGTTGTCGAGCCCCCGGCCCGCGAAGGTGACGACGACCTGGAGCGCAGCCCCGGCGAGCAGGCATTGAGCGACCTGTTCACCGCCTGGACACGTGAGATCGACGCGACCTGCGAGGCCGTGACGCGGCCGCTGCGTCCCGAGGTGACGCGCCGGCCCGAGGTACACGACAAGGATGTGTCGGCCCACCCCGTCATCGACACCAACATCACAGCTTCGCGCGAGAACGAGTTCGCCGGCGGTGGCCGCTACCTCGCGACCGGACGACCTACCTCGAAGCGCCGTACGCGGCGTGCTTGGAGTGGACGTGCCAGTCTCACGGCCGTCTCCGCCGGCGCCGTCGTCGCGCTGTCCAGCGTCGCCGCTGCCGTCAACGGCGGAAGCCTGTCGACCGTTCTCGCGCCGCTGCACCTCGACTGGAGCAATGCGCGCGCCGTCGCCGAACCAGACGTCCCCCGAGTGCAGGCCACGGCCGTTCCTACCCCGACGACACTGCCCGGACCGATGGCCGCCGCGCCGGGTGCACCGGCGCGATCGAGTGCGCATGGTGGACCGAGTCAGGGCCAGAGTGCCGGTCGTGAGGCAGCCCGACCCGAAACCGGCCCGCAATCAGGCGCCGAGCGTTCGGGTGAGGGTTCAGTCGCCGGTTCGATGATTCCCGAGCAGGTTCCCTCGAGCGTGGCGATGACGACCACGACGCGCGGCGACGCGCCGCAGCGCACGACGCCGGGAACGCGCGGCCAGCGCTCGTCCCAGTCGACGACGCAGCGCCCGTCGACGGGTTCGGCGTCCAGCTCACGGCCCAGCACGTCGCGTCCGACGGGCTCGTCCGGATCGACCTTGCCCGGTTCGTCCTCGAGCACGTCCAAGCAGAGCAGCTCGAGCACATCCAAGCCGAGCAGTTCGCGTCCGGCGCCGTCGCACTCGCAGCCCACGTCGCCGACCAGCCCGACGACGCCTTCGTCCGGCACTGCGACGCCGACGAGTCCGGCCACGCCGCCTACCACGCCGTCGGCGTCGAGCACGCCGACGCCCTCCGACACGGTTTCGGACCCGGGCACCGCGCAGACGAGCGCCGGCGCCACCGCGACGGGAAGCCCGTCGGCCGAATCCGACTGACGGTAGCTGCGGCGCGGTTCGTCGTGGAGCCCGGTTGCCGGCTCGCACTGACCGGAGCTGCGGCGGGCTCGTCGTGCAGCCACCTGTGCCGTCGTCACGCGCGGTGAGGGCAGGGGCCGGAGTGTCCTAGACTTGGTCAATGGCTTTCGGTTCTGACAATGTCACTGACGTTCCCCCGAAGTTCGCGACGCTGGGCCTGACCTACGACGACGTTCTGCTGCTGCCCGGCGAGACCGACGTCATCCCGTCCGAGGTCGACACGACGGCGCAGCTGACGCGCGAGATCACCCTCAACATTCCGCTCGTTTCGGCGGCGATGGACACCGTCACCGAAGCGCGCATGGCGATTGCCATGGCGCGCGAGGGTGGCATGGGTGTGCTGCACCGCAACCTGTCGATCGAGGATCAGGCCTACCAGGTCGACCTCGTCAAGCGCACGCAGACGGGGCGCATCACGAACCCCGTGACGATCGGCCCCGACAAGACGCTCGAAGAGCTCGACGCGATCTGCGGCCAGTACCGCGTCTCCGGGCTGCCCGTCGTCGTCGAGGACGACAAGCTCGTCGGCATGATCACCAACCGCGACCTGCGCTTCACGCCCGTCGCGGAGTGGGCGACGACGAAGGTGCGCGACGTCATGACGCCGCAGCCGCTCGTCACTGCTCCCGTCGACATCTCGAACGACGACGCGACAGCGATCCTGCGTCAGCACAAGCGTGAGCGCCTGCCGCTCGTCGACGACGACGGGCGTCTCGTCGCGCTCATCACCGTGAAGGACTTCGTGAAGTCCGAGCAGTTTCCGAACGCCTCGAAGGACGCCGAAGGCCGCCTGCTCGTCGGCGCCGCCGTCGGCTACTTCGGTGAGGCCTGGCAGCGCGCGACGACGCTCATCGAAGCGGGCGTCGACGTGCTCGTCGTCGACACCGCGCACGGCCACGCCAAGCTGTTGCTCGACATGATCCGCAAGCTCAAGGCCGACCCCATGACGAAGCA
>NZ_DCNR01000019.1:2456-3090 GCF_002322065.1 Dermacoccus sp. UBA1591
GGCCCCGGCTCCATCTGCACGACGCGCATCGTCGCCGGCGTCGGCGTCCCGCAGGTCAGCGCCGTCTACGAAGCCGCGCAGGCCTGCCAGCCCGCCGGCGTGCCCGTCATCGCCGACGGCGGCCTGCAGTACTCCGGCGACATCGCGAAGGCCCTCGTCGCAGGCGCCTCCACCGTCATGGTCGGCTCTCTGCTCGCCGGCACCGAAGAATCACCCGGCGAAGTCGTCCTCATCAACGGCAAGCAGTTCAAGGCCTACCGCGGCATGGGCTCACTCGGAGCGATGAGCTCACGCGGCAAGAAGTCCTATTCCAAGGACCGCTACTTCCAGGCCGACGTCATCAGCGACGACCAACTCGTCCCCGAAGGCATCGAAGGCCGCGTCTCCTACAAGGGCCCCGTCAGCAACGCCGTCCGCCAACTCGTCGGCGGCCTGCACCAGTCGATGTTCTACGTCGGCGGCTCGACGATCCCCGAACTGCAGAAGCGCGGCCAATTCGTGCGCATCACCTCCGCCGGGCTCAAAGAAAGTCACCCCCACGACGTCCAAGGCATCGTCGAAGCGCCGAATTACTCCATTCGCTGACTTGTGCCGTCCGGATCCGGGAGCGGCAACGTCATGCGCCACGAAGGCG
>NZ_DCNR01000055.1:0-410 GCF_002322065.1 Dermacoccus sp. UBA1591
TACTCGTTCATGTAGCCGTAGCCACCGTGCAACTGCACGCACTCGTCGAGCACGTCGCACTGCACCTGGGCGGCCCACCACTTCGCCTTTGCGGCGTCGACGGCCGTCAGCTTGCCCTCGGCGTGCGCGGCGACACAGTCGTCGATGTACGCCTCGGAGACCTCGATCTTCGTCACCATCTCGGCGATCTTGAAGGTGTTGTGCTGGAACGAGCCGATCGGCTGACCGAACGCCTTGCGGTCCTTGCAGTACTGGATCGTCTCGGCGAGGATCTGCTTCGCGTTCGCGATGTTCGCGATGGCGTTGCCGATGCGCTCTTGCGGCAGGTGCTTCATCATCGCGATGAAGCCGAGGTCCTGCGGGCCGAGCAGCGCGTCGGCGGGCAGGCGCACGTTGTCGAAGAACAGCTC
>NZ_DCNR01000055.1:589-1947 GCF_002322065.1 Dermacoccus sp. UBA1591
GTGCCGGCCTCGACGAGGAACAGCGAGATGCCCTTGGCGCCCTTGCTCGGGTCCGTGCGTGCCGCGACGACGGCGACGTCGCACTGGTGGCCGTTCGTGATGAACGTCTTCGAGCCGTTGAGGATCCAGTCGCCCGAACCGTCGTCAGCCTTGACGGCCGTCGACTTGAGGTTGGCGAGGTCCGAACCGCCCGACGGCTCCGTCATGCCGATCGACAGGATCAGCTCACCCGTCGCGACGCGCGGCAGGTACTTCTGCTTCTGCTCCTCGGTGCCGAGGCTGACGATGTACGGCGCGGTGACATCCGAGTGGATGCCGAAGCACGACGCGACGGCGGCGGTGAACTTGCTGATCTCTTCGGCGAAGATCGCGTTGAAGCGGTAGTCGTCGATGCCGGCGCCGCCGTACTCCTCCGGGATGCACAGGCCGAAGAAGCCCTGCTTGCCGGCCTCGAGCCAGATGTCACGCGCGATGACGTGATCGCGGATCATCTCCTCGGCACGCGGGGCGAGGGTGCGCTCGACGAACTCGCGGGCGGAAGCGCGGAACGCCTCGTGGTCTTCGTCGTAGATGTTGCGGGGCATGGGACGCCGCCTTTCTCAACTCATGGGTAGCTTGATCGCTCTTTGCATGGTACGCCCCGTCACAGGTACTTGTCGCCGGGCTGCGATGCTTACCTTTACGTAACCGCTGCGATGGTCTCGGCGCCGTCGCGATGCGCACCTCATCCACGGTTCGAGGAACGCCGTAGGAGCTGGCCGTCAGGCGCGAGCATGAGAAAAAGTGTGGACGGGGTGAGCAGGCGCCCCATAGCGTCAATGCCATGACCCGGGACGAGACGCGAAGCGCTGACTACCTCATCGACTGGCGATCGTGGCGCGGCCCGAAGCAGTTCGGGTGGCACGAACTGTCAGCCCCGCGATGGTGGCCGCGCGGCGAGCGGGCCCGCTTCCCACTTCTCTTCGTGACGGCGCTCGCCGTCAAGACCCGGTTCGCGCTCTTCCCGCCCACGCCGGATGTCACGGAGGACGACGTCGACGAGGCAGAGCTCGAGGCCCTTCTCGACGAGATGCTCGGAACCCTGCCGATGGAACTGGCCCCGGCTGGGCAGCGTGCCGGCGCGGTGAGAGTCGGTTTCTCCGTCGATCCCGACGCCGATCTCACGCCGGCGCAGCGCCTCGTCGCAGAGCGAGGCGTCCGAGTTCGCGCGGATCACTGGAGCGACGGGTTCGCCCTTCACCCCGTCGATGTGCTGGCCTGGCAACCGTCCTTCGGCGGGTTCTCGACGGTCGACGGGCTCGTCGGGCGCGGATTCGACGCGTATGCCCGCATCCTGCACCCGATCGAGAAGCGCGACG
>NZ_DCNR01000055.1:2171-5831 GCF_002322065.1 Dermacoccus sp. UBA1591
TCGACTTCGACTTCGAGAGCGAACGCGGCGTCGAGCTCGTCGAGGGGGTCATTCCGGAGCCCGAGCGCCGTGTCATCCATCAGCTGTTGCGCGACGATCTCAGGCGGCGTGCCGATGCGTCCCGCATCGTCCAGGGGATCTGGGCCGGCATCGGCGGGTTGGGCGTCGAGGGCGCCACACAATGTCGCATCGACCAACCGGAGCGAGAGATCGTGCCATTCACCGGCGCTTTCGACGAGATCGTCCTCGTCGACGACTGGCACACGGTCTCGATCGTCTACCCCGAGAGCGGCGCGTGGTGCCTGGCGAACGACACCGATCTCGTGAGCACCTACCTCGCCGCCGACGCGTCGTTGGCCCAGCGGTTCCTCGATGATCCGCGCCTCGAATGCCTCGTCGTCGGGCCCGAGAATCAGGTCGGTTGAGGAGCTACGAGTTCACGCCCCATTCAGACGCCCGTCACGTGCGCGCCGCTGGCCGTGGGCACCCTGGCACCTCCTGACCCCCGACGGAGAGTTGTCGTCATGCCTCGCCCCACACGTCGCGCGTTCCTCAAGGGCGCCTCCGGCTCCCTCGTCACCGCAGCGCTCGCCGCGACGAACGCCCAACTCGCGCAGGCCGCGGGTCGTTCGGTCTATACCCGCGGCACGACGCTCGAGCAGGCTGCGGCCCCGCTCGCGACGAGCGGCTACACGCGTCTGACGGCCGGGCCGGGCTACCCCCTCGTCGTGCGGGCCGACCTCGCCGAGCCGCGTCCTTCTCGCGACGACACCCGCACAGGCCTCGCGAGCATCGTCCAGTTCACCGACCTGCACGTCGTCGACGCGCAGAGCCCGGTGCGCTTCGAGTTCCTCAACACGGTCAACTCGAGCGCGTGTCGCCCGCAGGAGGCTCTCGGCACGCAGGGCGCGGCTCAGTTGGTCAAACGCATCAACGACCTCGCGAAGGGCCCGTTCACCGGGCGCCGGTTCGACTGCGTCGTCTCGACGGGTGACAACACCGACAACCACGAGCACGTCGAGCTCGAGTGGTACCTCGCAGTCATGAACGGCGGCGTCATCACCCCGAACACGGGCGCGAGCGACCGGTGGGAGGGTGCGCAGACGAGCGGCAACCCGCAGTACTACAACGTCGAGAATGCCTCCGTCCGCGACCGGTACGTCAGCGCAGGCTTTCCGGTCCTCGACGGCTTCTTCCGCCGCGCCACGGCAGCGCACCGCAGCCCGGGGCTGAACGTGCGATGGTTCTCGGTCTTCGGTAACCACGACGACTCCGTCAGCGGCGTCCTGCCGTCCGACTGGGGTGCACTGGCCGCGATGTACACCGGCGACGTGAAGTTCACCGGCTTCACCTCCGGCACGTCCGATGCGGCACTGCGACGCACCTTCACGAACGGCAGCACGGCGATCAAGGGCGTCAGCAGCAGCACCAAGAACACCTGGCACGTCACACCCGATGAGCGCCGTAGGCCGTTCACCCCGACGGAGTACATGCGCGCGCACCTGCCGAGCGGCGGCCACGGCTTCACGGACGAGAACGTGGCGACCGGGCGCGGCTACTACACGTTCCGCATCGCCGACGGTGTCACGGGCATCTCGCTCGATTCGACGAACCGCGCCGGATTCACCGAGGGCAGCCTCGGGCACGAGCAGTTCCTGTGGTTGCAGCGTGTCCTCACCGCGGGCAGCAGCACGTACGTCGACTTCTGGGGTCGCACACAACGCCATGCCGTGGCCGACGAGATGTTCGTCATCTTCAGCCATCACACGAGCACGACGATGACGAACGTGCTGCTCGACCCGGCCACGCCCGAACTGCGGCACGCCGGGCGCGAGGTGCGCGACACGCTCATGCGCTTCCGCAACGTCGTGGCGTGGGTCAACGGGCACACGCACGAGAACCGCATCACTGCGCATCGTCACGCCGATCCGCGACGGTCGTTCTGGGAGATCAACACGGCGAGCCACGTCGACTTCCCGCAGCACGCGCGCATCATCGAGCTCTGTGACAACGCCGACGGCACGCTCAGTCTGTTCACGACGCTGGTCGAGTCGGCCGCGCCGTACGCAGCGTCGACGACAGGGCAGGACCAGGCGGATCTGGCGTCGCTGTACCGCGAGCTGTCCTACAACGATCCGAACCGCTCGGCCGCCCTCACGGGCGCCGACGCCGACCGCAACACCGAACTGATCCTGCGCCACCCCTGGCGCTGACGTCGAGGATGCCGACGACGAGGCCCCGCGCCGAGCGAATCGGTGCGGGGCCCTCGTCCATCGGGTCGGTGAAGTACGCCGGTCAGCGGTAGTTCGTGAACTGCAGTGCGACGTCGAGGTCGGAACCCTTGAGCAGGGCCTGCACCTCCTGCAGGTCGTCGCGGCTCTTGCTCGTGACGCGCAGTTCGTCACCCTCGATGCGTGCCTTGACGCTCTTGGGGCCCTCGTCGCGGATGATCTTGCTGATCTTCTTCGCGTTCTCGCTCGAGATGCCCTCCTTGAGCTTCGCCTCGAGGCGGTATTCCTTGCCGGAGAGTTTCGGCGTCGGGTCGTCGTCGCCGTAGTCGAGTGTCTTGAGCGAGACGCCACGCTTGATGAGCTTCGTCTGCAGCACGTCGAGGACGGCGAGCGTGCGCTCCTCGGAGTTGGCCTTCATGACGATCGACTCGCCGGAGAGTTCGACGGACGCGCCGACGTTCTTGAAGTCGTAGCGCGAACCGATCTCCTTCGCGGCCTGGTTGACCGCGTTGGCGACCTCCTGCTTGTCGATCTTGCTGACGATGTCGAACGAGCTGTCTGCCACGGTTTCTCCTTCGTTGAACGCGGGCGCTTCCTGCGCCTCATTATGCCGTGACGCCGATCCCGTGCTGTCGCGCCACCGTCCCGCCCGCGGTCGAGCCGACGTCCCAGCCAGCGTCATGCCTTGACGGCGATGCCGCCACGCCGCCGTCACCTCGCGCACCCGCGCGTGTCCTGCCGATTGGCTCAACGGCGCGTGCTCTTGCTATGGTTTCCGAGCACGCGCGCCAGGTTGCCCGAGCGGCCAATGGGAGCGGACTGTAAATCCGTCGCGAAAGCTACGAAGGTTCGAATCCTTCACCTGGCACCACAGGTGCACCGAGAGCCCTGCAGATTCGTCTGCGGGGCTCTTGCCATGTCCAGGCCGTGCGTCGACCGGGTGCGGCGCTCACGCAGCCGGCGGCTGCTCGATCGGCTCGACGTTGCTCACGCATGACGTCGGCAGGGCGCCACCGTAGACGTGCGGAAACTTCTCGCTGTCGTCCTCGCCCGGCACCGCGGGTTCGACGCGAACCTCGAGCCCCGCCGCGACGATGGCGTCGGTGTCCAACGTCAGCAGCACGAGCGGAGCGTCGACGTCCGCGTAGAACCGCTCGAGCGTCGGTCGCACCTGCTCGGGAAAGCTCGCATGCAGGTAGCCAACCTGTTCGATCGTCATCCCGCGCGTCGACCAGATGTACTCGCCGCTCTCGAGCGCGTCCTGCCACTCGTCGGCCACCGCGATGTGCTGAATCGTTCTCATGCGCGCCACGATAGACGGGCATGATGGGCACATGGCCTTTCGCGCAGATTCCACCACGCTTCCCCGCATCGGTGTCACCGGTGTGACGGGTGCCGTCGGCGGCGCCGTCGCGCGCCTCGTCTCGGC
>NZ_DCNR01000055.1:6118-10600 GCF_002322065.1 Dermacoccus sp. UBA1591
GGCGTCGGCACCCTGTTCATGGTGTCGGCGGCCGAGAGCCCCACGCGCGTCGAGGAGCACCGCAACTTCGTCGACCAGGCCGCGAAGGCGGGCGTGCAGCACATCGTGTACACCTCGTTCCTCAATGCGGCGCCTGATTCGACGTTCACGCTCGGGCGCGACCACTTCGCGACGGAGGAGCACATCAAGGCCTCCGGCATGGTGTGGACGTTCCTGCGAGACAGCTTCTACGCCGACGTCTTCGAGCACTTCGCCGACGAGGACGGCGTCATCCGTGGCCCGGCGGGTGACGGACGCGTCGCGCCCGTCGCCCGAGCGGACGTCGCCCGTGCCGCGCACGCGGTGCTCCTCGCACCGGGCGAGCACGCGGGCCGCACGTACGATCTCACCGGCCCGCAGGCCCTGACGCTGGACGAGATCGCCGCCATCCTCAGCGCGGGTCGCGACCGCGACTTCCGCTACGAACCCGAGACGATCGAGCAGGCGCGCGCGTCACGGCAGAAGTACGACCCGCAGCCGTTCGAGATGGACGCATGGGTGAGCACCTACACGGCGATCGCCGCGGGGGAGCTCGACGTCGTCAGCAACGACGTGCGACTGCTCACCGGGCAGAAGGCGATGACGTTGGAACAGCTCGTCGCCTCCAGCGAACCGGTGCGCTGAGCCCCGGGACGCCCCCGCGTGCGGCCAGGCACATCACCAGACGCGCGGACAGAACGCCTGACGGGCGCCCCACCAGCCAGGTGAGGCGCCCGTCAGCATTCGCGCCGCGATGCGTCGGCCGCCGAAGCGCCCTGTAACCCGCGACGCGTCGAACCCGTCGTCAGGCCGTCACACCCGCGCGGTCCTGACCGAGGTCGATGAGGTCGTTCTCGAGCCACGACTCGGGGATTCCGAACGCCTTCGTCAGGTCGACGGCGTGGGGACGCAGCTCGGCGCACAGCTCGTTGATGCGCGTCGTGACGGCCTTCGAACGTGACGTCGTGATGCGACCGTGCTCGATGAACCAGCCCTTGTCCTCCTCGATCGACGCCAGTGCGTAGAGGTCGAACACCTTCGCCATGAGCTTGCGCGCCTCGCCCTCGGGCATGGCCTCGAGGCCTTCCTTGAACGCTTCGAAGATCCGCAGGTCGATGTCGGCCTTCGCCGCGGCGAGGATGTGATCCTGGGCCGCGTTGAACACGGCGAACCCGTCGCTCTTGCCCGCCTTGCGCAGCCGCATCGCGGCCGTCTCGAGCAGGTGCGACGCGCGCTCGGAGAACATCGACTCCTGCCAGCCGCGCGAGTCGAGCGCCGTCTCGTCGTTGCGCGGCGTCGCGCCGTCGATGAGGCGCTGCAGGCCGGCACGCTTCAGCGTGTTCTCGACGAGTCCCTCGACGGTCTGCGCGGTGACCTTCGCGATCGTCCCCGCGATGTCGAGATCGCCCCACTGGTCCTTGTACTCCGTCAGCAGCCCCTTCGCGACGAGCTGCATGAGGACGGTGTTGTCGCCCTCGAACGTCGCGAACACGTCGATGTCCGCGCGCATCTGCGTCAGCCCGTTGGTCGCCATGTACCCGGCGCCGCCGCACGCCTCGCGGCACGCCTGGATCGTGTCGAGCGCATGCCAAGTCGTCTGCGCCTTCATGCCGGCGACCCACGCCTCGAGCTCACGCTGAGCGTCCTCGTGGTCGGCGCCGGGCGTCTCCTTCTCCGACGACGTCGCTGCGTCCTCCAGTTCCTGCAGGCGCGCCGTCATGGCGTTCTGCGTGAAGCGCAGCGCGAACGACTTCGCGAGGCGCGGCAGCAGCTTGCGCTGGTGCGCGAGGTAGTCGAGGACGACGAGTTCGTCGGGCGAGCCGGGAGCGGAGAACTGACGCCGCTGTTCGCCGTAGCGGACGGCGATGGCGAGCGCCTTCTGCGCCGCCGCACCCGCGCCACCGCCGACGCACACACGGCCGCGCACGAGCGTGCCGAGCATCGTGAAGAAGCGCCGGTTGATGTTGTCGATCTCCGAGACGTAGGTGCCGGTCTCGTCGATGCCGCCGAACTTGTCGAGCAGGTTCTCGCGGGGCACACGGACGTGGTCGAACGCGATCGTGCCGTTGTCGACGCCGGGCAGCCCGCCCTTGACGCCGTTGTCGCCGATCGTGACGCCCGGCATCGGGTTTCCGTCTTCGTCGCGGATCGGCACGACGACGACATGGACGCCCTTGCTCGGGGTCTCCTCCTCGCCGTCGGCGACGTCACCGACGCTCGGGACGACGAGCTGCGCGAACACGGCGGCCGCGCGTCCGTCCTTGGCGGCGTTGCCGATGTACGTCTTCGTCGCGGAGACGGTGGGGGAGTGCACGACGATCTCGTCGGTCTGCGCGTCGTATGTCGCGGTCGTCTCGACGGCGGCGACGTTCGAGCCGTGCCCGACCTCCGTCATCGCGAAGCAGCCCATCAGTTTGCCGCTCATGATGTCGGGCACGTACGCGGCGAGGTGCTTGTCGGTGCCGAGGCGCGAGACGGCGCCGCCGAACAGACCGAACTGGACGCCGTTCTTGATGAGCAGCGACAGGTCGCCGTACGCCTCCATCTCGAACGCGACGCAGGACGCGCCGTAGTCGAGCGTGCCGCCGTACTGCGTCGGGAAACCGATCGAGCCGTACCCCTTGTCGGCGAGCGCGAGCACCTGACGCGTCACTCGCTCGCGCTGGGCCTCGATCGACTCGCCGGGCGTGCCACTGATGGCCTCCCACGGCAGCTCGCCGCGGATCCGCTCGCGCAGGTCGCGCCACGGCCCGTCGAGCGCGATGCGCATCTGCTCGACGACGTCGTTCGTCGCGGGCGCGGGCGCGGGCGGAGTGTTCTCGGTCGTGGTCTCGGGAGTCGTGCTCATGTCGTCCTCCTTGTCGGCCGCGGGCGCCGCGGTGCGGCCTGCGGGTGAGAGCTGCCTCGGAACGGATCGTGTCATCCGGCCGGGTCGAACGTCGGTGTTTCGTCGGATCGGGCAGTGTCGTCGTGGATGCTTCGCTCGTCGCGTCCGGTGTCGGCGGGGCGGTCGGGTCGGTCGACGCCGCCGGGGCCATCAGTAGCGATGTGCGCATCGGCCGGCCCTGGCACGTCTCGCGCCAGCGCCCCGGCGAGGCCGCCGTGGGCGAGCGCGGCGAGGTGGGCGGCGAGCTGCGCGCGACTCAATCCGCCGGGGTTCTCCAGCCACCGGTCGGCCGATTCCTTGACGAGGCCGACGACGCCCCACGCGAACGCTCGCGCTCTCCCGCGAGCTTCCTGGGTGCCGGGGCCGAAGGCCAGCAGGAGGTCGAAGAGGTTGTCGGCGATCCGTCCCGAAAGGCCGGTGACGGGATCGCCAGGACCCTCCGGCAGCGTCACGTCCGGGCGCCTCACGACGAACCGGTACACCTCGGGATCGCGTTCGACGAGGCGCAGGTAGGAGTCGATGACGGCGCCGAGCATCGCGGGCCCGGGCGGCGTGCGTCGCGCGGACGAGCCGGTGGCGCGGGCCTCGCCGTCACCATCCGACGTGGCGCTCGCGGCGGCGTCGATCTCGGCGAGGATGAGCGCGTCGACCGATTCGCACACGGCGAGGTAGAGCCCCAGCCGGTCGCCGAGGTGGCGGTAGATGACGGTCTTGCTCGTGCCGGCCTCGGCCGCGATCTCGTCCATCCCCACTCCGGCGCCGTGACGGCGGATGGCGCGCAGGGCGGCGTCGACGAGCTCGCGACGGCGGGCGACGCGATGGGCGGCCCAGCGCGCGTCGCGTCCGTCGGGTTGGGCGCTCGTTGCTCGGGTGGTGGTGGACATGCCTGACACGGTATCGCGTACGCGTCGTACCTGCTACTGTCCGTATCGGTAAGTTTTGACGAGTGCTCACGTCCGCGCGGCCTCGTCATCGGCTCGCGCACGACCCACCACGACTCAACCGGAGCGATTCATGACCACGATCCGTGACGCCTACGTCATCGGCGGCAACCGCATCCCGTTCGCCCGCTCGGGCGGCGCCTACCTCAAGGCCTCCAACCAGGACATGCTGACGGCGGCCCTCGACGGCCTCGTCTCGCGCTTCTCCCTCTCGGGTGAGCGCCTCGGTGAGGTCGTCGCCGGTGCCGTCATCAAGCACTCGCGCGACTTCAACCTCACCCGCGAATCCGTCCTCGGCAGCCACCTCGCGCCGACGACGCCGGCCTACGACATCCAGCAGGCCTGCGCGACGGGTCTCGAGGCCGCGATCCTCGTGACGAACAAGATCAAGCTCGGCCAGATCGACTCGGCGATCGCCGGTGGCACGGACACGACGTCCGACGCGCCGCTCGCACTGAACGAGGGTCTGCGCAAGACGCTCATGAAGGCGAACTACGCGAAGACGACGCCGGATCGCCTCAAGGCGTTCGCCTCGATCCGCCCGAACCAGCTCGCGCCCGAGCAGCCCCGCAACTCGGAGCCGCGCACCGGCCTCGCGATGGGCGACCACATGGCCATCACGGCCAAGGAGTGGGG
>NZ_DCNR01000055.1:10835-16550 GCF_002322065.1 Dermacoccus sp. UBA1591
CGAGAAGCTCGCGAAGCTCAAGCCGGTCTTCGGCAAGGGCGAGGGCCTGACGATGACCGCCGGCAACTCGACGCCGCTGACGGATGGCGCCTCGGCCGTGCTGTTCGGCAGCGAGGCGTGGGCGAAGGAGCGCAATCTGCCGCTGCTCGCCCGTTTCGTCGACGGTGAGGCCGCCGCGGTCGACTACGTCGACGGCAAGGAGGGCCTGCTCATGGCCCCCGCGTACGCGGTGCCGCGCCTGCTCGCGCGCAACGGTCTGAGCCTGCAGGACTTCGACTTCTACGAGATCCACGAGGCGTTCGCCTCGACGGTGCTCGCCACGCTCAAGGCCTGGGAGAGCCCCGAGTTCTGCAAGGACAAGCTCGGTCTCGACGCGCCGCTCGGCTCGATCGAGCGCAGCAAGCTCAACGTCAACGGAAGCTCGCTCGCCGCGGGCCACCCGTTCGCGGCCACCGGTGGCCGCATCATCGCGCAGCTCGCCAAGCAGTTGCACGAGAAGGGCTCCGGCCGCGGCCTCATCTCCGTGTGCGCCGCTGGTGGCCAGGGCGTCGTCGCGATTCTGGAGGCAGTGTGATGGCTGACGGTTACTCGAACTTCGTCAACAACGGTTTCGGCAAGAAGCTCGCCAAGCAGATCGGGCTGCCGCAGCCTCCCGTCCTGCGCCGCTACGAGGTCGGTCAGGACCTGCTCGACGGCCCCGCCGCCGTCGGCACGGTCGGTTCCGGCGTCGTCGGTTCGACGGCCGCGGCGATCCTGCGCGGCTCCGGCGCCGACGTCGTCGACGCCACCGCAGAGGCGACGTACTCCGACAAGCTCGGCGCGTTCGTCATCGACGTCACCGCGGCGACGAAGCTGAGCGACCTCGAGACGTTCCGCGAGATCGCGATCCCGGCGGTCAAGGCGCTCGGCAGGTCGGCGCGCGTCATCGTCATGGCGACGACGCCGTCCGCGCTCGACGACGTCGAAGCCGCCGCGACGGCGCAGGCGTTCGAGGGCATCACGCGCTCGATCGGCAAGGAACTGCGCGCCGGCGGCTCGGCGAACCTGTTCTGGATCGACCCCGACGCCCAGGGCGACGCGGCCGTGCTGGAGGCGCCGCTGCGCTTCTTCGGCTCGAGCCGCTCGGCGTACGTGTCGGGTCAGCCGATCCGCATCCGCAAGCACGCCGTCACCGAGGTCGCCGACTGGCACCAGCCGTTCGCAGGCCAGGTCGCCGTCATCACGGGTGCGGCGCGCGGCATCGGCGCGCAGATCGCGCGCGTGTTCGCCCGCGCCGGTGCACACGTCATCGCCGTCGACATCCCGGCCGCCGGCGACGCGCTGAGCAAGGTCGCCAACGAGATCGGCGGCACCTCGCTCGGGCTCGACATCACCTCACCCGACGCGGGCGCGAAGATCGCCGAGGCCGTCGCCCGTCACGCCGACAAGCTCGACGTCATCGTCCACAACGCTGGCATCACGCGCGACAAGCTGTTCGTCAACACCGACGAGGCGCGCTGGAACTCGGTCGTCGACGTCAACCTCGGCGCGCAGTTCCGCATCAACGCGGTGCTGCTCGACCCGGCGACGAAGGGTGGTCTCAAGGACGGCGGACGCATCGTGTCGGTCGCCTCGACCTCCGGCATCGGCGGCAACCGCGGTCAGGCGAACTACGCGGCGTCGAAGGCCGGCGTCATCGGCATGGTGCGTGAGCTCTCGGAGAAGCTGGCCGACCGCGACATCACCGTCAATGCCGTCGCGCCCGGCTTCATCGAGACCGACATGACGTCCAAGATTCCGATGGCGACGCGCGAGGTGGGCCGCCGCCTCAACTCGATGATGCAGGGCGGCAACCCGATCGACGTCGGCGAGGCCATCGCGTTCTTCGCCGAGCCGGGCTCGGCGGGCGTCACCGGCCAGGTGCTGCGCGTGTGTGGGCAGAGCCAGATCGGAGCCTGACATGACGCGCATGATCGAGCTGAAGGGCGAGCCGAAGCTCGGCCCCATGTTCGCGAAGGCCGTCGTCACCGGGTCGAAGCGCAAGGGGCGGACGCTGCCCGACCTCGAGGTCGTGCGACGCGACGTGACGCCGAGCGTCGCGGACGTCGCCGACTACGACGCGGTCTGCGGGTTCGCGCTGAGCAACCGGGTGCCGAGCACGTACCTGCACGTGCTCGTCTTCCCGCTGCAGGTCGCGCTCATGTCGGATCCGGGTTTCCCGTTCGCCCTCATGGGTTCGGTGCACCTCGAGAACACGATCCGTCAGCACCGTCCGGTGCTGTTGGGCGAGACGCTGGAGCTGCGCGCGCGGGTCGAGAACCTGCGTCCGCACTTTCGTGGTGCGCAGGCCGACCTCGTCGGTGAGGTGTACGTCGACGGCGAACTCGTGTGGGAGGACCGCTCGACGTACCTCTTTCGCGGCGCGAAGGTCGACGGAGAGGTGCCGCCGAAGGTCGACGAGCCGGACGCCATCGACGGTTTCGGTGCGACGTGGCGCCTCGCCGGCGACCTCGGACGCCGATACGCGAAGGTGTCGGGCGACGTCAACCCGATCCACATGAACCCGCTCGCAGCGAAGGCGCTCGGCTTCCCGACGACGATCGTGCACGGCATGTGGAGCAAGGCCCGCATGCTCGGCGCGCTCGAGAACCGGTTGCCCGACGCCTACGAGGTGAACGTTGCGTTCAAGAAGCCGGTGCTCATCCCGTCGACGGTGCGTTTCATCGCGCAGTCCGCGGGCGGGCCGGGGTCGTTCGACCTCGCGCTGCGCAACGCCAAGAAGGGCACGGAGCACGCTCGGGGCACGATCCGTCCGCTGTGAGGCACACCCCTGAGACGCGGGATCCCGAAGGCATGACGTGCCGTCGGGATCCCGCGTCTCAGGGGTGGCACGTCTCGGCGCCGGGACGGTGGCGACGACCCGACCCCGACTTCGTGGGGCGATCCGCGGCGGCACCGCGTCCGGCGCCGTGGTCTCGTCGATTTCGTGTTCGTTCGGGCGCCGTGTAAGGTGTTCCTCGCGCCTGAAACGCGCTGAGCAGCTGAAACAGCCTCGGCGGTAGTGGCGTGAGGCCCCTATAGCTCAGTCGGCAGAGCGTCTCCATGGTAAGGAGAAGGTCAACGGTTCGATTCCGTTTGGGGGCTCGCGTGAGCGCCGGAGACGGCGACCATGGCATGGCGGGGTAGCTCAGCTGGTTAGAGCGCACGACTCATAATCGTGAGGTCGCGGGATCGAGTCCCGCTCCCGCTACCAAGTTTTTCCCGACAGTCTGTCTCACGACAGTTTTCGACTTTTTTGAGAGTAGGTGTAGGACATGGCCTCGAAGAGCGCTGACGTTCGCCCGAAGATCACGATGGCTTGCACCGAGTGCAAGGAGCGCAACTACGTCACCAAGAAGAACCGTCGGAACAACCCCGACCGTCTCGAGCTGGCGAAGTACTGCAAGCGCTGCACGAAGCACACGGCTCACCGCGAGACCCGCTGATCTCGTCTGAACCACACGTCACGGCCGTCACCCCTCGAGGGTGACGGCCGCTTCGCAACCCCGCCCCATCTGCGATTCACGTCCCCATCGGCGAATCCTGTCCACCTTCGCGATTCTCGTCCCCATCTGCGATTTTCGGTCACATTCGTCTGACGTCCGTCGTGCTGCCGTCTGCCAGCCTCGGCGCGCATCGTCGACTTCCGGGTAACGCCGAAGCACCTCTAGCGTCGAGACATGCCAGTGAACCCGGCGGTCGAGGGCCGCACCTACCGCATGCCGCAGGCGCACGTCGTCACGCGCGATGAGATCGTGACGTTCGCCCGCACCGTCCGCACGAGCGACGACCGTTGCCTCGACGTCGACGCCGCCCGCGCCGCGGGCCACACGGACGTCGTCGCGCCGACGACGTTCGCCGTCACGCTCGCCCAGCAGGCGGAGGCGCTCTTCATGCGCGATGAGGAGGCCGGCGTCGATTTCTCGCGCCTCGTCCATGGTGAGGAGACGTTCACGCATCACGCGCCGATCGTCGCGGGAGAGGCGCTCATCGCCGAGACGACCGTCGCGCGCGTTCGCTCGGCCGGCGGACACGACATGGTCACGCTCGCCACCGCCGTCACGACCGCTGATGGGTCGCGTCGAGCTGACACGACGAGCGTCGTCGTCATCAGGGCAGAGGAGACGCACGCATGAGCGAGCACGAACACCGCAGCGTCGACCTCACGTCCGCGAGCGCGGGCGACACGTTGCTCGAGACGAGCGAAACGCTTCGACGCGCCGATCTCGTCGCCTACGCCGACGCCAGCGGCGATCAGAACCCGATCCACCAGGACGAGGCGTTCGCCAAGAGCGTCGGCCTGCCCGACGTCATCGCCCACGGCATGCTGACGATGGGGCTGGTCGCCTCACGCATCGAGGAGCTGGCGCAGGGGCACTTGATCGTCTCCTTCGGCACCCGCTTCGCCGCACCCGTCGTCGTGCCTGCAGGCGGCGATGCACGCGTCGACATCGTCGTCTCGCTGTTCTCGCGCGACGACGACGCGGGCAGGGTGACGCTGGACGCGGCGGTGTCGGTGGCAGGTACTAAGGTCTTGAGTCGAACGAGAGCAGTCATCCAACTCTGATCGAGGTCTTCATGCAGGAGCAGTTCGACGTCCCGCTCGCGAGCCTGACGACGATGCATGTCGGTGGCCCTGCTCGACGTCTCGTGGTCGCGGAGACGATCGACGAGATCGTCGACGTCGTGCGCGAGGTCGATGACGCCGAGGAGCCGCTGCTCGTGCTCTCGGGCGGTTCGAACCTGCTCATCGCGGACGAGGGTTTTCCCGGCACGGTCGTCAAGATCGCGAACGACACCCTCGAGGTCGAGCACGACTCCGACTGCGGGGGCGTGACGGTTCGTGTCAGTGCCGGCATGGTGTGGGACGAGTTCGTCGCGTACGCGTGCAGCCACGACTGGTCCGGCATCGAGGCGTTGTCGGGTATCCCGGGGCTCGTCGGCGCGACGCCCGTGCAGAACGTCGGCGCGTACGGCCAGGAGGTCGCGCAGACCGTCGCGAGCGTACGGACGTACGACCGTGTCACCCAGCAGATCAAGACGTTCGCCAACGCCGACTGCGACTTCACCTACCGTCACAGCATCTTCAAGAACACCCCCTTCCGTGACGGCGACGCGAGCGGTCGCTACGTCGTGCTCGACGTGTCGTTCCAGCTGCGCAAGGCCGATCGCAGCCAGCCCATCGCGTACGCGGATCTCGCCGCGGGGCTCGGCGTCGAGCAGGGCGATCGCGTTCCGCTCGCCGACGCCCGCGAGGCCGTCCTCGCCCAGCGTTCCAAGCGCGGGATGGTCGTCGTCGAGGCCGATCATGACACCTGGTCGTGCGGTTCGTTCTTCACCAACCCGATCGTCTCCGAACGCGTCATGGCGCGCATCCGCGAGCGAGCGGCCGAGCGCCTCGGCGCCGACGGACCCACACCGCCCGAGTTCCCCGCCGGCGCGGCGCACCCGGGGTTGCTCAAGACGTCGGCGGCCTGGCTCATCGACAAGGCCGGCTTCGGCAAGGGGTACAACATGCCCGGCCCGGCGGCGTTGTCGACCAAGCACACGCTCGCTCTGACGAACCGTGGCGATGCCAGCGCATCGGACGTCGTGGCCCTCGCCACCGAGATCGTCGACGGCGTCGAGGCCGCGTTCGGCGTGCGTCTCGTGCCCGAGCCCGTGTGGGTCGGGCTCGAACCGATCGCCTGACCCGCT
>NZ_DCNR01000055.1:16801-57575 GCF_002322065.1 Dermacoccus sp. UBA1591
CTGGGAGGCCGGCTGAGCGCTCAAGCAGGCGGTGCGGCGAGCCAGGCGTCGATGTCGGCGTCCGCGGCCGCGACGACGTCCGCCGGCGCGTTCGAGATCGTGAAACTGTCGCGCGCGAGCTGGGCGAGTTCGGCGTCGCTGAATCCGTGGACGTCGCGCGCGGTGCGGTACTGATCCGTGAGGCGTGAGCCGAACAGCAGCGGGTCGTCGGCGCCGAGCGCCATCCGCGCGCCTGCGTCGAACAAGGGACGCAGGGGCACCTCCGGGGCGCTCTCGTACACGCCGAGTGCCACATTGCTGCCGGGGCACACCTCGAGCCCGACGCCGGCATCGACGACGCGCGCCAACACCTCAGGCGATTCCGCGGAACGCACCCCGTGCCCGAGCCGCGTGGGGTGCAGCGCGTCGAGCGTCTCGCTCACGGCGTCGGCGCCTAGCAGTTCGCCCCCGTGGGGCAGTGAGGCGAGGCCCGCGTTGCGCGCGATGCGGAACGCCGGCGCGAACGCGGAGGTGTCGCCGCGGCGTTCGTCGTTGCTCAATCCGAAGCCGACGACACCGCCGGCGTTCTTCGCCGCGAGCCGGGCCAACGTCCGCGCGTCGAGGGGATGCCGTAGCCGTGACGCCGCGACTACGACGCCCACCCCGATGCCGTGACGCTCACCGGCCCGCGCAGCTTCGTCGAGCACGATCTCCAAGGCGGGTGTGATGCCGCCGACGAACGGTGCGTAGGACGTGGGGTCGACCTGGATCTCCAACCATCGTGAGCCCTCACGCGCATCGCTCGCGGCGGCCTCGTCGACGATGCGGCGCATGTCATCCTCGCTACGCACGCAGGCGCGGGCGGCGTCGTAGAGGCGTTGGAAGCGGAACCAACCCCGCTCGTCGCGGGCCGATGCGAGCTGAGGAGGCCAGCTGCGCCTCAGGCTGTCCGGCAGCCGGACGCCGTGCGTCACGCTCATGTCGAGCAGGGTGTCGAACGCCATCGAGCCGGTGAAGTGCAGGTGCAGGTGCGCCTTCGGCAGGGCGTCGAGGTCTCGCCGGGAGCGGCTGGGGGAGGTGTCGCGACTCGTCACCCGCTCATCCTGTCACCGCCCTCGCGCGACGGCTGCCGCGCATCACGCACGGGGGAGGGCCAGATTTCCGTTCGAGCGTCGTCGTCCCGTACAGTTGGGGGTCGACACGGCACTCAACCGCCGCGTCGCGCGGGTTCGCTCGCGAAGGGCACTAGCTCAATTGGCAGAGCACCGGTCTCCAAAACCGGGGGTTGGGGGTTCAAGTCCCTCGTGCCCTGCACAGCGTATTGATCCGAGAGGGCGGGGCCGTGGCAGATTCCGATGTCGTGACGGGGGCTTCCGTCGCGGGTGAATCTGAGCGCCGCGGTTTCTTCGGCCGCATCCTGTTGTTCATCCGGCAGGTCATCGGCGAGATGCGCAAGGTCGTTTATCCGACGCGTGACGAGTTGACGACGTACACGATCGCGGTCCTGGTCTTCCTCGCCGTCATCATGGCGTACGTCAACGGTCTAGACTGGCTGTTCACGCGTGCGGTCTCCTGGGTCTTCGGTTCGAACTGAGTCCCGGGCCCATCTCGAAGATTCGCCGCCTGAGCGCCCCCGCGGGGGCCGCGCGGGCGGCGTTCGTGTGAGAGCACGCGACGTACGTCCCCACATGTGAAGGAAGCAGGTCGATGACCGAGCAGAACCCCGAGCAGCTTTCGCCGGCTGCGGCGGAAGAGGCCGAATTCGCGGCGGGCGCTGTGCGCACGCCTGACGCTGACCTGGCGCCCGAGCAGGGCGAAGTCGGCGAACTGCCGAGCGCCGCCGAGGCCCACGCCGACGACGCCGAGCGCGAGGTGGAGCAGGAGGCCGTCGTCGACGCCGAGGTCGCCCCGGCCGAGCAGGCTGACGCGGTCGACCCTCGCGAGGCGTTCATCGCGGAGCTCAAGTCGCAGTTCGGTGACTGGTACGTCATCCACTCCTACGCGGGCTACGAGAAGCGTGTGAAGACGAACCTCGAGCAGCGCATCACGAGCCTCAACATGGAGGATTACATCTTCCAGATCGAGGTTCCGATGGAGGACTACACCGAGATCAAGAACGGGCAGAAGAAGTCGGGTACGCGCGTGCGCATCCCGGGTTACGTGCTCGTGCGCATGGATCTGACGGACGAGTCGTGGGGCGCAGTGCGTCACACCCCGGGTGTCACGGGCTTCGTCGGCAACGCGCACCAGCCGTACCCGTTGTCGATCGACGAGGTCGTCACGATGCTGAACCCGACGTTCGAGGAGCCGGAGGCTTCGGCTGAGGGTGCGGCCGCGTCGAGTGGCTCCGCGTCGTCGGCGTCCGCGGATGTCGACTTCACCGTCGGCGAGTCCGTCACCGTCATGGAAGGCCCGTTCGAGACGTTGCCCGCGACGATCTCCGAGATCAACGCGGACACGCAGAAGATCAAGGTGCTCGTGTCGATCTTCGGTCGCGAGACGCCGGTCGAACTGGGCTTCAACCAGGTCGCGAAGATCTGATCCTTCGACCTGCCGCGCGTTTCGTCGCGGCGGTCGTCATCAACCTCTCATCGCCTGTCCGGGTGGTGAGGATGCAACCGGGTCATCGCCCACGGCGTCGGCCCATGACAGGAAAGAGGTGGCTTCATGCCTCCGAAGAAGAAGGTTTCCGGTTTCATCAAGCTGCAGATCCAGGCCGGTGCGGCGACGCCGGCTCCGCCGGTCGGTCCGGCGCTGGGTCAGCACGGTGTGAACATCATGGAGTTCGTCAAGGCGTACAACGCTGCGACGGAGTCCCAGCGCGGCAACGTCATCCCGGTCGAGATCACGGTCTACGAGGACCGTTCGTTCACGTTCATCACGAAGACGCCGCCGGCTGCTGAGCTCATCAAGAAGGCTGCGGGCGTCCAGAAGGGTTCCGGCGAGCCGCACAAGACGAAGGTCGCGCACCTGTCGGCGGATCAGGTTCGTGAGATCGCGCAGCAGAAGATGCAGGACCTCAACGCGAACGATCTCGACATGGCGTCGCGGATCATTGCGGGTACGGCGCGTTCGATGGGGATTACCACCGACTGAAACTGCACCGCCGGTACGGGCAGTGATGTTCGTACTGCCGTGACGTTCCGGCCGGGGTGCGTTCAGTCGAGAAAAAGTGTCTGAGAGTGCACCTTCGGTACGGTCGGTGATGTTCATGCCGCCGTGACGTTTCGGCGGGGTCGATCAGTCCAGAAGAAATTGTCTGACGGTTCTGCCGGTTCGACGCAAGCCCCTGGCCCTCACCTGGGTCAGGGGCTTCGTGCGTCCGTCGCCGATTTCACCCCACCCCCGCACGTCACGTACAATCATCCGGTTGCCCGTGTGGCATCGCGGCGTCAGGATCGACCTGGTGTCGGGGGCGCGGAGCCCGAAAGTGGTTGGGCCGGCGCTGGCTCGTAGAACCACGATCTCCCTGTTGAAGGAGTTTGAGATGAAGCGCAGCAAGACGTACCGCGCGGCGGAAGAGAAGATCGAAGAAGGCAAGCTGTACTCGCCGCTCGAGGCTGTTCGCCTCGCGAAGGAGACGGCCGGCACGAAGTTCGATTCGACGGTCGAGGTTGCGATGCGCCTCGGTGTCGACCCGCGCAAGGCGGACCAGATGGTTCGTGGCACGGTGAACCTGCCGAACGGCACGGGTAAGACGGCTCGCGTCCTCGTGTTCGCCAACGGTGACAAGGCTGCGGCGGCCGAGGCTGCCGGCGCCGACTTCGTTGGTTCGGATGACCTGATCGCCAAGGTTCAGGGTGGCTGGACGGACTTCGACGCCGTCGTCGCGACGCCCGACCTCATGGGCAAGGTCGGTCGCCTGGGTAAGGTGCTCGGTCCGCGTGGTCTCATGCCGAACCCGAAGACGGGAACGGTGACGATGGACGTCGCGAAGGCCGTCGGAGACATCAAGGGCGGAAAGATCGAGTTCCGGGTCGACAAGCACGCGAACCTCCACTTCATCATCGGCAAGTCCTCGTTCGACGAGAAGGCTCTCGTCGAGAACTATGCGGCTGCGCTCGATGAGATCCTGCGGCTGAAGCCGTCGGCGTCGAAGGGTCGTTACATCACGAAGGCCACGATGGCCACGACGATGGGCCCTGGCATCCTGATCGACCAGTCGCGCACGCGCAACCTCATGGAGGACGGCGCCGAGCAGGCCTGATCGGCTTCTCGCTCGATCGCTCTACGTGAGCGGTCGACGCTTCTCGACGGGCGAGGCCCGCATCCCGATTCGTTCGGGGTGCGGGCCTCGCCTGTTGTGCCGTCCAGATCACGTGGCCGGCCGCATGACGTCAGAACGGGGTGACGGTCATGCGGACGATCTGCGGGTCGTGGTCGGAGTCCTGGTCGGGGAACTCGCTGTTGGTGTGGACGATGTCGTAGTTGAACGGCGGCTTCCCGAGGCCGAGCCAGGGCTGGGCGAGCTTGGGGCTGAGCAGGATGTGGTCGAGGATCTGGCTGTTGCCCTCGTACACGTACGAGTACCGCTCGTTGGCGGGCAGGGTGCGCGGCAGGTCCGTCATCGCTGTCTTGCCGTTTCCGGCGAGGATGTCGGTGGTCCGGCTGAACTCGAAGTCGTTGAGGTCACCGAGCGTCACGATGCGAGCGTTGGGGTCGGCGGCGAGCAGCTTGTCGATGAATCCGCGCACGACGGTGGCCTGCGCGTGGCGCTGCGTCTCGGACGAGCGCACGGGCTGCTGCCAGCGGCCGAAGAGCGGGTCGTCGCCGCCCTTGCTGTTGAAGTGGTTGGCGATGACGTACACCTTCGTCCCGCGGAACTTGAACTCGCCGACGAGCGGCTTGCGCGAGTCGGTGAAGGCGGTGTTCGTCGGGTCGATGCGGCCGGGCGAGACGGTGAGGTCGGTGAACAGGCCACGCCCGGTGACGCCGGTGGCCGTCGTCGCGCCGGGGGTTCCCTTGTCGACGAACGACGTGCCGCGGTCGGTGCGGTAGAGGAACACCTGGCGGATGTTGCCTCCGGGCTGGCCTCCGTCCTTGCCGTTCTCGGGGTCGACCCAGCGCGCCTGGTACGTCGGGCCGCCGGCGGCCTTGATGGTGTCGACGAGCTTCTTGACGGTCGTGGACGAGTCGACGGTGCCGTCGTTCTGGGCGCCGTTGTTGTCCTGGATCTCTTCGAGCGCGAGGACATCGGGGGAGTGCAGGTTGCCCGTGATCTGGCCGGCGAGGCGGTCGTACTTCGTCTGGGGGTCGCTGGGTGCGAGGTTCTCGACGTTGAATGTCGCGACGGCCATCTCGAACAGGCCCTGGGCCTTCGTCGTCTCGCGCTTCAGGCCGGCGCTGCGGTGCCCCGCGACGTCGGTGACGTGCACGTGCGGCATGGCGAAGGAGTAGTCCATGATGCCGGTGGTGCGGCCGGTGTAGACGTCACCTACGGTGCTGACGGGCAGCGGGTTGGCGGGCTTGGCCTGGTCGTCGAGGATGACGCGCATCGCGTTCGGGTGGTCGTAGCCGGAGTAGAGCACGCCACCGCGCGGCGTGGTCAGCGCGTCGACGTTCTGGCCGGGCACGACCGGGGTCTCGCGGTACTTGGGGTTGGTCGGGCCGACGGCGCGCGCATCGTCGAGGGCGACGCGCATGCCTTCGAGCGACTCGTCGAAGTCGATCGCGTTCTTCGTCGGGTCGAAGGTGGCCGCTGCCGATTCGACGTTCTTCGGGTCGCCCGACTCGACGTTCTGCTGTGGGGCGATGCGGTCCTTGCCGAGGACGGCAGGCGCCGGCAGCGCTTGCCCGGACGCGGTGACGGTGACGACGGGGCTCGTCAGCTGCGTCGTCGTCAGGTTGTCGTTGCCCGAGGCGCCGCCCGGTCGGAATTCGGAGACGGTGGCGTCGACGCTGACGGCGTCACCGACGACGGCGGTGGGCGCGGTCTTGGTGTAGACGAAGACGGCGTCGCTCGTCGCGTCGTCGTCGTCGCTCGGGGCCTGCATCCAGAACCCGGTGGCATTGATGGCGGTGACGACACCGCTGACCTTGCTGACGCGCTCGTCCCTGAGCGGCGAGAGGTGCGAGGAACCCTGGATCTGCTGGATCGTCACCGTCGACGGCTCGTGCGGCGCCTGCGGGGTGCAGGCCGTCGCGCCGGCCGCCGACGACGTCGGCGTCGGGGTGCCGACGGTGAAGTCGACAGCGTTGTCGTCGGTGTCGGTGCACTCGCTCTTGCGGAAGACGGATGTCGAGTTCGTCGTCGCGGGGGCAGGGGAACCCTCCGCGACGCTCGCCCCGCCCCAGCCGACGAGGTCGACGGTGGCGCCGTTCGGGTCGACGATGGCGACGCGGCCCGCGGTGCCCGACATCGCGATCGTGCCCGTCACGTCAGGATTCTCCAGGGCGGGCGCGGACGCGTTCGCGCCGTCGGCTTCCTTGACGAGGAAGTGGTGTCCCGGTGCGACCTGGCCGCTGAGCGGAGTCTTCTGGGCGCTCGTGCCCGACGCGGACCAGTACTGGACGCTCCAGCCGGTGAGGTCGACGGG
Organism: Dermacoccus sp. UBA1591; assembly: GCF_002322065.1. Classification (NCBI taxonomy): domain Bacteria; kingdom Bacillati; phylum Actinomycetota; class Actinomycetes; order Micrococcales; family Dermacoccaceae; genus Dermacoccus; species Dermacoccus sp. UBA1591. Next base: position 23,317 of record NZ_DCNR01000055.1, read on the forward strand.
CGCGCTCGAGGTGTTGTAGAGCTCGACGAAGTCGCTGCGCAGCGGTGCGCCGCTGTTGCCGCCTCCGCCGAACACCTCGCTGATCGTGACGGTGGTCGACGCAGCCTGCGCCGAACCTGCGGTGGACAGCGAGAACGACGTCAGCCCCGCGACGGCTGCGGCGACGGTGACGATGGCGGTGGGGCGCTGGGGAAGCAGTGGCATGAGGGGCTTTCGTTGGTTCAGCAACAGGACGAGCTGACAGTAGGCGGCGGGCCGCGGCGCGCAGGGTGCGTCATCGTGGCCAGTGGGTGAACAGTTGGTGCAGCGACTCTGCTGGGGACTTGTGCACCCACACGGGGAACGTGCGCGCAGTCGCGCATTCGTGGTGCAGCTGGCGGGTGGGTGCGAGCGGTCGGGCGGCGGGTGTGTTCCCTGGGTGCGGTGGTCAGTGGTGGAGGCGTGATTGGAGGGTGGCGATGGTGAGCCGTTGAGGCTGTCCCGTGATCGTCGTGGCGCCGGGGATGGTGCGCCAGGGGCCGTTGTTCTCCTGGTACTGGCCGCTGAGGGTGGTGTCGATGCGGGTGGTGACGGTGCCCTTGGTGGGGTAGGTGTGAGTGACATTGCCGGTGGGGTAGGGCCCGCCCGCGTCGGTGGTGGGGCCGTAGGTGGCGGTGTCGCCGTAGTGGTAGGTGTAGGTGACGTCGGTGGGGCGCAGGGTGATGGTGTGTCCGAGCAGGGTGACGGTGGTCGTCTCACCGGGGGCGAGCCCGTCGGGGCCGTAGGTGGCGTGGAAGTAGGTGGGCAAGCCGGTGAGGGTGGTGTTGCCGGTGGGCTGGATGGCGACGGTGGCCTTCGTGAAGGTCTGAGTCGTCCAGGCCTGGGTGGCTGCTTGCTCGGCGGTGTAGGTGGGCGCGGCCGGGGCTGCTGGCGCTGTGGCGGTTCCTGATGCGGGGGTGGTCATCGTGGGTGCAGGTGGCGCGGGGGTGTAGTTGACGCACGACAGCTTCGGGGTCTGCCCCTCGCCCGTCGCGCACGGCGTGTCAGCGGGGCGTGCGTGGACTGACGCGCTGTCCGCGTCGTAGTACGCGGCGATGTCGCCGGTGTTGGGTCCGTTCTCTGTGTGGGGCCGGCCAGGCTGGGTGCCGGGGTAGTTCGTGGTGTCGCGCGGAGGAGGCGGGGTCCACCCGACGCCGGGGCGGCCGGGGGTCGGTTTCGTCGGCACGCCGGGATTCGTCACGTGGATGATGACGCCGTCATCAATCACGCACGCTGTGGGATCCGGGCAGCGCGGATCAGCAGAGGCTGTGGTCGCGGAACCCAAGATGGCCGTGGCGGCGAGGCACGCGGCTAATAATGCTGAGCTTGTTGTTCGCTGGTGCTGCGCGCGGTCATCAGGACTTGTCAGCACCAGCAGCTCCGATCCTCCAGCCTCCGGCGGTCCAGTCGGCCCGGGCTGCGACGCCGAGGTTGTTCGGTGCGAACTGCTTTCGGGAGCCGTCGGCGCCCACCTTGAAGTTGCCACGGTCGGATTGCCGGAACGTCACCACGACGGAGTCTTCCACCGAGTCGGCACGCACGGCCCAATGGTCAAGGCGACGCTGATTGGTTTCGATGTGGGCACCTTCCCGCAGCAAGTCCGAGAGGCCAGTGATCTGGAGCTGGCACGTGGCACAGCTCGGCTGCGAAAGGTAACGCAACGCATCCGGCTGAGGCTTGGCGGCTAGCACATCGAGGGTTTCCCAGTAGAACTTCACGAAGGCCTTGGCGCCGTCTTTGGTGTGGGCCTTGGCGGCGTCGGGGATGACGACTGCGGCGGCGCCGGCCTTGGATGTCGTCCCGGGTGCGCTCGACGCGACCGAAGCACTCCGCGAGGTCGCGGGCGCAGACGAGGCGGCGCTGCGCAACGACGTAGAAGGGTCAGTCGAACTGGAACGCGGCGTGTTGCCGGCCGCGATGCGGCTCATGTCGGAGGGGGCGATGGTGCTCGTCGAGGCATCGGCCGTCGAGTCGTCGCCGCACCCACTCACCGCCGTCGTCACGGCCGCGGCCAGGGCGATCACGGCGACCCCACGTGGCGCGAGATGGCGCCCGGCAAGTCCACGACGTGCGGTCGCGCCATCGTCGGGTAGAGCAGCTGCGGGGGTGGGTGCGTCGGGCATGCTTGGTCCTTCGGTCGGCGGTGAGGCAGCGCCCGGTGCGTCACCGGCCACTTCTCGAGTCTCACCAGCGCGGCGCGTGTCGCACCCGATCGCGACGGTAAGTTTTTCGTCAGGTTTCCGCGGCCTGTGCACCAGTGCCCACCGGCGTCGATCGCACCGATTTGGCCGCTCGCCGCCCGCCCGGTAGATTGGGAGAACCAATGACCGCCGGTTGTTGCACTCTGCCTCTGGGTGGATGTGACCGAAGGCCTCACGTCTGTGAGCGTCCGGCGCAGGTGAGCTTCAGTCGATGATCGTGCTGTTCGTCAGCATGTTTTCAGAGCCTCAGCGCGCCTGCGCCGAGGCTCTTTTTTCGTGTCGCCCGAGCGACTGGCACTCACCACCGAAGGAGGCGCGCATGGCTACCGCCGCTAAGGATGCAGCCATTGCCGAGCTTGCGGACAACTTCCGCAACTCGGATGCTGCCGTGCTGACGGAGTACCGCGGTCTCACCGTGGCGCAGATCACCGATCTGCGTAACTCCATTCGTGAGCACGCCACCTACGCCGTGGTGAAGAACACGCTGACCGCCCGTGCGGCTGCCGAAGCCGGCGTGACGGCTTTCGACGGCCAGCTCCAGGGCCCGTCCGCTATCGCCTTCGTCACCGGTGACCCGGTGGAGACGGCGAAGAAGCTGCGTGACTTCGCCAAGGCCAACCCTCTCCTCGTCATCAAGGGCGGCGTCCTTGATGGCAAGGCCATGTCGGCCGAGGAGATCAACAAGCTCGCGGACCTCGAGTCCCGCGAGACCCTGCTCGCCAAGCTGGCCGGGGGCCTCCAGGCCTCGCTCAGCCAGGCTGTCTACCTCTTCGCGGCCCCGCTGTCGCAGGCTGCTCGCACCGTCGACGCCCTGCGTGCCAAGGTCGAGACCGAGGGACCGGCCACCGACGCAGCCCCGGCTGCCGAAGCGGCCACCGCAGACGTCGCCGAGGGTGGCGACGAGGCCTGATCCGGTCCTGACCGGCATCAGCGCAAACCCACCACAACGCCACTCACGGCACGGATCCCACGACCACATCGGTCCGGGTCCGACAGAACAGAAAGGACGCCCATCATGGCGAAGCTCTCCAACGACGAGCTCCTCGAGGCTTTCAAGGAAATGACGCTCATCGAGCTCTCCGAGTTCGTGACGCTCTTCGAAGACACCTTCAACGTCACCGCTGCTGCCCCGGTTGCTGCCGCGGCTGCTCCGGCTGCAGGCGGCGGCGACGCCGGCGCTGCCGAGGAGAAGTCCGAGTTCGACGTCATCCTGGCCTCGGCCGGTGACAAGAAGATCCAGGTCATCAAGGAGGTGCGCGCCCTCACGTCCCTCGGTCTCAAGGAGGCCAAGGACCTCGTCGACGGCGCCCCGAAGCCGGTTCTCGAAGGTGTCGCCAAGGACGCTGCCGACAAGGCCAAGGAAGCCCTCGAAGGCGCCGGCGCCACCGTCGAGGTCAAGTGATCTCTGCCCGGGCACTGCCTGGGCACTGATCGCGAGACATCGCGTCGAAGCGGGTCGCACCATCACGGTGCGGCCCGCTTTCGCATGCCCGCAGACCTGGCGTCGCGCCAGAGGAACCCTGCCGAGGCCGGTGCCGCCGATGACGCGCGCGATATTCGAGTGCGGTTGTCGGTGTTCACCCGTAGCCTGTGACGTGCCATGACGACACCACCCGCGCCGCACGCCTCGCCATCCCGCCAGATCGGATGGCGACGCATCGCCGTCCCCAGTACGTGGGCCGCCGTCATCCTCGCGGCCGTCACAGCGTTGGCGACGACGGCGGCGTCCGTCATCGCGGGCCGGCTGGCCGAGCACACGAGCGCTCGCCTCGTGACGCTGCTGGCCGTCACCGTCCTCGGTGGGGCGCTCGTCGACACCGCGGGGCGCTTCCTGTGGGCGGGTATGGTCGATCGTGCCGCCGGGCAGCTGCGTCGCGACCTCGTCGACGCGGTGCTCGCGCAACCGCTCGAGGCCCTGTCGGAGCAGGCGGGCGGTGAGATCCTCGACCGTGTCGACGACGACACCCACGAGATCTCGAACCTGCTGCGTCAGCAGATCTGGATGGTGCTGCGGATGACGCTCGCCATGGTGCCGATGTGGATCGTCGCAGGTATCACGTGGTGGCCGGCCTGGGTGCTCTTCCCGCTCTTCGCGGCGCTGACGTGGGTGCTCATGCGTTCCTTGCTCGCCCCGATCGCGGCGGGCAAGGTTCTCGAGGAGGCCGCCTGGACGGAGCACGCCGCCATCTTCGAGGAGGGCGTCGCGGGCCGCGACGACATCCGCACGAGCCTCGGCCAGCCGTTCGTGGTCGCGCGCCTCGCCAAGCTGTCGGCGCGCGTGCACGAGCGGTTCCTGGCCGTCGTGCGCCTCGAGGTCAAGCTGCTGCTGCGCACCGGCCTGTCGCTGCACCTGCTGCTCGTCCTCGTCGTGCTCGCCGGTGTCGCGCTCGCCTCGCGCACGTCGATGTCGGTCGGTGATCTCGTCACGATGTTCCTCGTCACGAGCACGTTCGTCGGCATGCTGGCCCGGGTCGCCGAGCAGTTCCCGGACATGCAGGCGGGCCTCGGCGCCATCGTGCGCCTGCGCGCCCTCCTGGCCGTTCCGGCCGAACCCGAGGGCGGACGAGCGCTGCCGGAGGGCCCGCTGGATCTCGACGTACGTCACCTCGACTTCAGCTACGGCACCGGCACGTTCGCGCTGCAGGACGTCGACCTGCACGTGCCGGCCGGGTCGACTCTCGCCCTGGTGGGACGCACCGGATCCGGCAAGTCGACGTTGGCCTCCCTCGTCTCGCGCGCCGTCGAGCCGCCGCCCGGTTCGCTCTTCCTCGGCGGCGTCGACGTGCGCGACCTCGACCTGGAGGCGCTGCGCGGGGGCGTCGGTGTCGTCACGCAGCGCACCGAGATCCTCGCCGGCACGCTGGCGGAGAACATCACCGTCTTCGAGCCGCTGCCGCGCGCTCAGATCGAGGACGTCGTCGAGACGCTCGGTCTCGGCCCGTGGGTCTCGACCCTGCCCGACGGCCTCGACACGGTGCTCGGCCCGGGTGGCGTGAGCCTGTCGGCCGGCGAGGAGCAGCTGCTGGCGTTCGCCCGTCTGCTCGCACGCGACGTGCGCGTCATCGTGCTCGACGAGGCGACCGCCCGCATGGATCCGGTGACGGAGGCCCGCGTCGTCGCGGCCTCTGCACGGTTGCTCGAGGGGCGCACCGGCATCCTCATCGCGCATCGTCTCGGCACCATCGAGCGGGCCGACTTCATCGGCGTCATGGAGCGCGGGCGCCTCGTGCAGTTCGGTCGCCGTGACGAACTGCTCGAGACACCCGGTTACTTCCGCGACCTCACCGAAGCCGCCGGCGCGTCCGCCGTCCCCGCCCCGGACCACGAGGCCCCGCACGTCGCGCACGCGCGACGCACGGGCGCGGCGCCCGTCACGCGCGACATCCCCGAGGGTTCGTCCCTCGCACGCGCGATCATCAACGCGCTGAAGGTGCGGCCCGAGTGGGGCGTCGTGGCCATCTTCGCGTTCCTCGCGTTCTCCATCTTCGGTGCCATCGGCAGCGTCACGGGCTGGGCTTGGGGTCACACCGTGCAGGCCCTGGCGGACGGCACCCCCGCATGGGGTTGGGCCGCAGCGGTCGCGGTGTGCGTGATGCTCGGCCCGGTCTCGCTCGCGGTGGCCGTCATCCGTTACCCGCGGTGGTGGATCGAGATCTCCCTGCGGGTGCGCATGCGCGTGCTCATCGGACAGACGGGGCAGCACCGGCTGCCGCGCACGCCTCCCGGCGAGGTCGTCGCGCGCGCGATGGATTCGGATCGCTTCGTCCGCTATGCCGACCGGTGGATCGACTTCACCAACGGTTTCGTCATCGTCGTTCTCACCGCTGTGCTCGGTGGCACCTGGCTCGCGGGTCTCGTCCTGCTCGTCATCATGGTCGGCTCGGCGCTGGCCTCCGCCCTCGGACGGCGCGTGGCGGGCCGCTCCGCCGCGCGGGCGTCGGCGTCCCGTGCCCAGTTCGGTCGCGCCCTCGTCTCCTCGCTCGAAGCAGCGCGCACCATCAAGCTCGCGGGTCGCACCGGGCGCATCCGCGAACACCTCGCCGCCGTCGACCGCACGCGCGTCGAGGCCGCGGTGCGCGAGCACCGAGTCGCCGCCGTGCTCGACGGCGTCCCGACGCTCATGGTGCAGGCAGGCATCGTGGCAGCCTGGGCGGGGGCGCTGTACGGCACCTGGGGCCTTGCGACGGCGCTGCTCGTCGTCAACGCGGCGTCCAACTTCGACTGGTTCGGCCGGGTCGCCGGGTCGGTCGTCACCGAGGCGCCCGGAACGCGGGCCTGGCTCAGGGCGACGAGCGAACTCGCCGGCGGGGCCGATCTCGTCGACCTCCCGGCTGGCCTCGACCTGCCCTCCGGTGCGGCACCTCAGGTACCTGAGACGCCGAGGGAGCCCTTGCGCGAACTGGCGTTGCGCGACCTCGCCGCCCTGCACGATGACGGGACGGTCGGCGTCGAAGGCGTGGATCTCACCGTCGGGCAGGGCGAGCTCGTGCTGCTCCTGGGCGCCGTGGGCTCCGGCAAGTCGAGCCTGCTGGCGGCACTCGCGGGGCTCGTGCACCACACCGGCTCGCTCACGTGGAACGGACGAGAGGTGAGCGAGCCAGAGCTCTTCCTCCGCCCCGGCCAGGTCGCCTACGTCGCCCAGACGCCCCGAGTGCTCTCCGGCTCCTTCGCCGAGAACGTGCTCCTCGGTCACGAGCGCGAGTTCGACACTTCCGTCGACGCTGCGCGTCTCACCCCCGACATCGACAACGCGGGCGGCCGGGACAGTCTCGTCGGCCACCGCGGGGTGCGCCTGTCCGGTGGGCAGGTTCAGCGGCTGGCGCTCGCGCGAGCCCTGTCGACGGAGGCCGAACTGCTCCTGGCCGACGACGTCTCGAGCGCGCTCGACGCGCGCACCGAGCTCGAGCTGTGGGACGCGTTGCGTGCGCGTGGCAGCGCCGTCGTCGGGGCGACGTCGAAGCGTTCGGCTCTCGCCCGGGCCGACCGCGTCGTCGTCCTGGAGGCGGGCAGGGTTGCGGACGCCGGCCCGTGGCGTGAGCTCGAGACGCGCTGGTCGCACCTGGCGGGGTGACGGGCGACCGGCGCGTCGCTGCTTGACTGTGCGCCCGCCCTGCGTCATTCTCGTGGGGTCAAGACGGCGCCGGGGGAGGCGCCGGATCATAGCGGTCGATGCGGTCCACCCGGGCTCGTCAGGATGGGCGCGCGGTGCGACAGACTCGGGTTCCGAGTTCGTCGGCTTGCATCCTTCTTCTCTGGGTACTATCCTGCTATTTTGCGCTGCCCTGTCTGCGCCTGCCCCCGACACCCGATCCGGATTCCGCGTCAAGACGCCACCACGAAGAGCTGCCCGCTCTGCTTGGTCGCGACATCATGACGCCGGCCGTCCGAGGAGCGTCGAGGGGGGAGGACCCGTACGGCAGGTGGCGCGCACTGCCGATCTGTAAGGCCTCTGGAAGGGACCCTCCTTGGCTGCCTCGCGCACCGCGACCCAGACTCTGTCCTCGGCGAAGACTGCCTCCGGCCGTCTCACCTTCGCCAAAATTCGTGAGCCCCTCGAAATCCCGGATCTGCTCGCGCTGCAGACCGAGAGCTTCGACTGGCTTCTCGGCAACGAGAAGTGGCAGGCCCGCGTGGCCGCCGCCAAGTCGGAGGGCCGTGTCGACGTGCCCGAGCGCTCCGGTCTGGAGGAGATCTTCGAGGAGATCTCGCCGATCGAAGACTTCTCCGGCTCGATGTCGCTGAGCTTCCGCGACCACCGATTCGAGGACGTCAAGTACTCCATCGAGGAGTGCAAGGAGCGCGACATGACGTACGCGGCTCCGCTGTTCGTCACGGCTGAGTTCATGAACGCCGAGACGGGCGAGATCAAGAGCCAGACGGTCTTCATGGGCGACTTCCCGCTCATGACGGACCGCGGCACGTTCGTCATCAACGGCACCGAGCGCGTCGTCGTCTCGCAGCTCGTCCGTTCGCCGGGCGTCTACTTCGAGCGCTCCATCGACAAGACCTCCGACAAGGAGATCTACACGGCGAAGGTCATCCCCAGCCGTGGTGCGTGGCTCGAGTTCGAGATCGACAAGCGCGACATGGTCGGTGTCCGCGTCGACCGCAAGCGCAAGCAGTCCGTGACGGTGCTGCTCAAGGCGCTGGGCTGGACCGAGGCTCAGATCCTCGAGGAGTTCGGCCAGTACGAGTCGATGCGCGCCACCCTGGAGAAGGACCACACGGCCGACCAGGACGCCGCGCTGCTCGAGATCTACCGCAAGCTGCGCCCGGGCGAACCGCCGACGCGTGAGGCTGCCCAGCAGCTGCTCGACAACCTGTACTTCAATGGCAAGCGCTACGATCTCGCGAAGGTCGGCCGCTACAAGGTCAACAAGAAGCTGGGCGTCGACGGCGGGCTCGAAGACTCGACGCTCGGCATCGACGACATCGTCGCCACCATCAAGTACATCGTCGCGCTGCACGCCGGCGAGGAGACGATGAAGGGCACGCGTCACGGCGAAGAGATCGACGTCCGCGTCGAGATCGACGACATCGACCACTTCGGCAACCGCCGCCTGCGCAACGTCGGTGAGCTCATCCAGAACCAGGTTCGCACGGGCCTGTCCCGCATGGAGCGCGTGGTTCGTGAGCGCATGACGACGCAGGACGTCGAGGCCATCACGCCGCAGACCCTGATCAACATCCGCCCCGTGGTGGCGTCGATCAAGGAGTTCTTCGGAACGTCGCAGCTGTCGCAGTTCATGGACCAGAACAACCCGCTCGCCGGTCTGACGCACAAGCGTCGTCTGTCGGCGCTGGGCCCCGGTGGTCTCTCGCGGGACCGCGCAGGCATGGAGGTCCGTGACGTCCACCCGTCGCACTACGGCCGCATGTGCCCGATCGAGACGCCGGAAGGCCCGAACATCGGTCTCATCGGTTCGCTCGCGTCGTTCGGTCGCATCAACCCGTTCGGTTTCGTCGAGACGCCGTACCGCAAGGTCGTCGACGGCCAGGTCACCGACGACGTCGACTACTTGTCGGCGGACGAGGAGGACACGTTCGTCATCGCGCAGGCGAACGCGCCGCTGACGCCGGACAACCACTTCGCCGAGGACCGCGTCATGGCGCGCACCAAGGGCGGAGAGGCGAGCGACGTCGCGATCGAGGACGTCGACTACATGGACGTCTCGGCGCGTCAGATGGTGTCGGCCGCGACCGCACTCATCCCGTTCCTCGAGCACGACGACGCCAACCGCGCCCTCATGGGTGCCAACATGCAGCGTCAGGCGGTGCCGCTCGTTCGTTCGGAGGCTCCGCTCGTCGGTACCGGCATCGAGTACCGTGCGGCACTCGACTCGGGTGACGTCGTGCGAGCCACGAAGGCGGGTGTCGTGCAGGAGGTCTCCGCCGACCTCGTCACGGTCGCCAACGACGACGCGACGTACTCGACGTACCGCATCGCGAAGTTCACGCGCTCGAACCAGGGCACCTGCTACAACCAGCGTGTCGTGGTCAACGAGGGTGAGCGCCTCGAGGAGGGCGCCGTCATCGCTGACGGCCCCGCCACCGACGGCGGCGAGATGTCGCTCGGCAAGAACCTGCTCGTGGCGTTCATGCCGTGGGAGGGCTACAACTACGAGGACGCGATCATCCTGTCGCAGCGCCTCGTGCAGGACGACACGCTCTCCTCGATCCACATCGAGGAGCACGAGATCGACGCCCGCGACACGAAGCTGGGCCCGGAGGAGATCACGCGGGACATCCCGAACGTCTCCGACGAGGTGCTGGCCGACCTCGACGAGCGCGGTATCATCCGCGTCGGCGCCGAGGTTCGTGACGGCGACCTGCTCGTCGGCAAGGTCACGCCCAAGGGTGAGACCGAGCTGACGCCGGAGGAGCGCCTGCTGCGCGCCATCTTCGGTGAGAAGGCCCGCGAGGTCCGCGACACGTCGATGAAGGTTCCGCACGGTGAGACCGGCACGGTCATCGGCGTCAAGGTCTTCGACCGTGACGAGGGCGACGAGTTGCCCCCGGGCGTCAACCAGCTCGTGCGTGTCTACGTGGCGAACAAGCGCAAGATCACCGACGGTGACAAGCTCGCCGGCCGTCACGGCAACAAGGGCGTCATCTCGAAGATCCTGCCGGTCGAGGACATGCCGTTCCTCGAGGACGGCACGCCGGTCGACGTCGTGCTCAACCCGCTCGGTGTTCCCTCGCGAATGAACCCCGGTCAGGTGCTCGAGCTGCACATGGGCTGGGCCGCCTCGCGTGGTTGGAAGATCGAGGGTGACCCGGAGTGGGCGGCCAAGATCCCGGCCGATGCCCGTGAGACTGGCCCGAACACCCGTATTGCGACGCCCGTGTTCGACGGTGCGCGCGAGACGGAGATCCGTGGCCTGCTCGAGTCGACGAACACGACGCGCGACGGCGTGCGCCTCATCGGCGACTCCGGCAAGGCGCAGCTGTTCGACGGCCGCTCGGGTGAGCCGTTCCCGGAGCCGGTCTCCGTCGGGTACATGTACATCCTGAAGCTGCACCACCTCGTCGACGAGAAGATCCACGCGCGTTCGACGGGTCCGTACTCGATGATCACGCAGCAGCCGCTCGGTGGTAAGGCGCAGTTCGGTGGTCAGCGCTTCGGTGAGATGGAGGTGTGGGCCCTCGAGGCCTACGGCGCCGCATACGCCCTGCAGGAGTTGCTGACGATCAAGTCGGACGACGTGACGGGCCGCGTCAAGGTGTACGAGGCCATCGTCAAGGGCGAGAACATCCCCGAGCCGGGCATCCCGGAGTCGTTCAAGGTCCTCATCAAGGAGATGCAGTCGCTCTGCCTCAACGTCGAGGTCCTGAGCAGTGACGGCACCGCCATCGACCTGCGCGACTCGGAGCAGGAAGTGTTCCGGGCCGCGGAGGAGCTGGGCATCGACCTGTCGCGCCGCGAGCCGAGCAGCGTCGAGGAAGTCTGATCACGGCGCCCGACACGCGGTGGGTCGATCGAGATGATCGCCCGGCCCACCGCGTGTCGGATCAGCCGGCGCAGACGTAGGTCCGCGGCTCGAACGAGCCGACCGGACAACCACAACAGCAACGATCAGACTTTTCAGATTTAGGCGAGAGAAGGAATCAGCAACGTGCTGGACGTCAACTTCTTCGACGAGCTTCGCATCGGCCTCGCGACCGCGGACGACATCCGCGAGTGGTCGCACGGCGAGGTCAAGAAGCCCGAAACCATCAACTACCGCACCCTCAAGCCCGAGAAGGACGGACTCTTCTGCGAGAAGATCTTCGGCCCGACGCGCGACTGGGAGTGCTACTGCGGCAAGTACAAGCGCGTCCGTTTCAAGGGCATCATCTGTGAGCGCTGCGGCGTCGAGGTCACGCGCTCGGCGGTTCGTCGCGAGCGCATGGGCCACATCGAGCTCGCCGCGCCGGTCACGCACATCTGGTACTTCAAGGGTGTCCCGAGCCGTCTGGGCTACCTGCTGGACCTCGCGCCGAAGGACCTCGAGAAGGTCATCTACTTCGCGGCCTACATGATCACCTCGGTCGACGAGGAGCAGCGTCACGCCGACCTGCCGTCGCTCGAGAACCAGATCGAGGTCGAGAAGAAGGAACTCGAGAACCGTCGCGACGCGGACATCAACACGCGTTCGACGAAGCTCGAGGCCGACCTCGCCGAGCTCGAGAAGGAGGGCGCCAAGGCTGACGCCCGCCGCAAGGTCCGCGAGTCGGCCGAGCGCGAGATGACGCAGATCCGCAAGCGCGCGGATCAGCAGATCGAGCGCCTCGAGCAGGTCTGGGATCGTTTCAAGAACCTCAAGGTCCAGGACCTCGAGGGCGACGAGATCCTCTACCGCGAGATGCGTGACCGTTTCGGTCTGTACTTCGAGGGCGGCATGGGCGCTGCGGCGCTGCAGAAGCGTCTCGAGAACTTCGACCTCGACGCCGAGGCGGAGCTGCTGCGCGAGATCATCGCGACGGGCAAGGGCCAGAAGAAGACGCGTGCGCTCAAGCGTCTGCGCGTCGTCACGGCCTTCCAGCAGACCGAGAACAAGCCGGCCGGCATGGTTCTCGACTGCGTCCCGGTCATCCCGCCGGACCTGCGCCCGATGGTGCAGCTCGACGGTGGCCGTTTCGCGACGTCCGACCTCAACGACCTGTACCGCCGTGTGATCAACCGCAACAACCGACTCAAGCGTCTGCTCGACCTCGGTGCGCCGGAGATCATCGTCAACAACGAGAAGCGCATGCTTCAGGAGGCCGTCGACGCGCTGTTCGACAACGGCCGTCGTGGTCGACCGGTGACCGGTCCGGGCAACCGCCCGCTCAAGTCGCTGTCCGACATGCTCAAGGGCAAGCAGGGTCGTTTCCGTCAGAACCTGCTCGGCAAGCGAGTCGACTACTCGGGTCGTTCGGTCATCGTCGTCGGTCCGACGCTCAAGCTGCACCAGTGCGGTCTGCCCAAGCAGATGGCGCTCGAGCTGTTCAAGCCGTTCGTCATGAAGCGCCTCGTCGACCTCGAGCACGCGCAGAACATCAAGTCGGCGAAGCGCATGGTCGAGCGTGCCCGCCCGGTCGTGTGGGACGTCCTCGAAGAGGTCATCCGTGAGCACCCCGTGCTGCTCAACCGCGCGCCGACGCTGCACCGTCTGGGCATCCAGGCGTTCGAGCCGCAGCTCGTCGAGGGCAAGGCCGTCCAGATCCACCCGCTCGTCTGCTCGGCGTTCAACGCCGACTTCGACGGTGACCAGATGGCCGTCCACGTGCCGCTCAGCTCCGAGGCGCAGGCCGAGGCCCGCATCCTCATGCTCTCGAGCAACAACATCCTCAAGCCCGCCGACGGTCGTCCCGTGACGATGCCGACGCAGGACATGATCATCGGTCTGTTCCACCTCACCTCCGAGGTGCTCGACGCCGACGAGATGAAGGACGAGGAAATCCGCGCGTTCTCGACCGTCGCCGAGGCCCGCATGGCCTTCGACGCGGGCGAGATCAAGATCGGCACGCCGATCTCGGTGCGTCTTCGCGACTTCGTCCCGACGGCCGGCACGGTGCTGCCCGACGGCGTCGAGGCGGACCAGAACGGCTTCGTCTCCGAGCTGCGGATCCGTACGACCCTGGGTCGCGCGATCTTCAACGGCACGCTGCCGGAGGACTACGAGTACATCAACAAGCCCGTCGACAAGAAGGTCCTCTCGGCCATCGTCAACGACCTTGCGGAGCGTTACTCGAAGGTCCAGGTCGCGGCGTCGCTCGATGCGCTGAAGGAGACCGGTTTCCACTGGGCCACGCGCTCGGGCACGACCGTCGCCATCTCGGACGTCGTCATGCCCTCGAACAAGGACGAGATCCTCGAGAGCTACGACGCCAAGGCCGCGAAGGTGCAGCTGCAGTTCGACCGTGGTCTCATCACGGACGACGAGCGCCGTCAGGAGCTCATCGAGATCTGGACGCAGGCGGCGAACGAGGTCTCCAAGCAGATGGAGAACAACTTCCCGAAGGACAACCCGATCTACCGCATGGTCAACTCGGGTGCCCGTGGTAACTGGTTCCAGCTGCGCCAGCTCGCGGGTATGCGAGGCCTCATGGCCAACCCGAAGGGCGAGATCATCCCGCGTCCGATCAAGGCCAACTTCCGTGAGGGCCTGTCGGTGCTGGAGTTCTTCATCTCGACCCACGGTGCACGAAAGGGTCTGGCCGACACCGCTCTGCGTACGGCCGACTCGGGTTACCTGACGCGTCGTCTCGTCGACGTCTCGCAGGACGTCATCATCCGCGAGGAGGACTGCGGCACGAAGCGCGGTCTCGTCCTGCCGATCGCGCAGCGCAACTCTGACGGCCAGCTGGTCGAGCACGAGGACGTCGAGAGCTCGGTCTACGCCCGCAACGTGGCGCAGACGGTCGAGATCGACGGCGAGACGTTCCTGCAGGCCGGCGACGACCTCGGTGACGTCGCGCTCAGCAAGCTGATCGACGCCGGCATCGAAGAGGTCAAGGTCCGCTCGGTCCTCACCTGTGAGTCGCGCGTCGGGACGTGTGCGAAGTGCTACGGCCGTTCGCTCGCGACCGGCAAGCTCGTCGACATCGGCGAGGCTGTCGGCATCATCGCGGCGCAGTCGATCGGTGAGCCGGGCACGCAGCTGACGATGCGTACCTTCCACACCGGCGGTGCCGCGGGTGACGACATCACGCAGGGTCTGCCCCGAGTCGTCGAGCTCTTCGAGGCTCGCACGCCGAAGGGTGTCGCCCCGATCGCGGAGGCATCCGGAAAGATCGAGATCGAGGAGACCGACAAGGCTCGTCGCATCAACCTCATCCCGGACGACGGCTCGGAGCCGCACGCCTACCCGGTGAGCAAGCGTGCGCGCCTGCTCGTCGAGGACGGCCAGCGCGTCGAGGTCGGCACGCTGCTCGTGCAGGGTGCGATCGACCCGAAGCAGGTGCTGCGCATCCTCGGCCCGCGTGAGGTGCAGAAGCACCTCGTCGACGAGGTCCAGGGCGTGTACCGCCAGCAGGGTGTGTCGATCCACGACAAGCACATCGAGGTCATCGTGCGTCAGATGCTGCGCCGCGTGACGATCATCGAGGCGGGTGACACCGACCTGCTCCCGGGTGAGCTGGCCGACCGCGCGCGCTTCGAGGACGCCTCGCGCAAGGCGATCGCCGAGGGCGGACGTCCGGCGTCGGGTCGTAGCGAGCTCATGGGCATCACGAAGGCTTCGCTAGCCACCGAGTCGTGGCTGTCGGCGGCATCGTTCCAGGAAACGACGCGCGTCCTCACCGAGGCCGCCATGAACGTGAAGAGCGACCCGCTGCTCGGCCTCAAGGAGAACGTCATCCTCGGAAAGCTCATCCCGGCGGGTACCGGCCTCAGCCGTTACCGCAACGTCAAGGTGGAGCCGACGGAGGAGGCGAAGGCCGCGATGTACGCGCTGCCGGACTACCAGCCGTACGACTACCCGGTCTTTGGCCCGGGCTCGGGCGAGGCCGTCCGACTGGACGACGCGACGCTCGGCTTCGACAGCTGATCGACGCAGATCCACGCCGCGAGGGGCATCTCCTGCACAGGCAGGGGGTGCCCCTCGCGGTCTCCTCAGGTTCGTCGGCGTGTCGCGTTGCGGTCGGAACGTGCATGCTCCCGCGATTTGGCCGGGGCCCGGGAGAGTCGGTAAACTACTCGGGTGCATGGCAGGAGTCTGTCCGGACTCCACTCATGATCACACCCTCGCCGGGCAGTCGCCGCGATGGGTCGGGCACGGCGTCTCGAACGTCGTGCATGCGCCCCGCGACGAAAGTGCAGGGGAGGGGTCGCGCCTGTTGCGCCCTTCGGCGCACGATCCGCGACGAGACCAAGGAGCCTGCGATTCATCCTGCAGGCAGAACAGATACGACACGTTCGGAGAACTAGGTTGCCTACGATCAACCAGCTCGTCCGCAAGGGTCGCCAGGACAAGGCCACGAAGGCCTCGACTCCGGCTCTCAAGGGCAGCCCCCAGCGACGCGGTGTGTGCACCCGCGTCTACACCACGACCCCGAAGAAGCCGAACTCGGCTCTGCGCAAGGTCGCCCGTGTGAAGCTCACCTCTGGCATCGAGGTCACGGCTTACATCCCGGGCGTCGGCCACAACCTGCAGGAGCACTCGATCGTGCTCGTGCGTGGTGGCCGTGTGAAGGACCTTCCCGGTGTGCGCTACAAGATCATCCGCGGCGCGCTCGACACCCAGGGTGTCAAGGGCCGCAACCAGGCTCGTAGCCGCTACGGCGCCAAGAAGGAGAAGAAGTAATGCCTCGTAAGGGTCCTGCTCCTAAGCGCCCCCTCGTCGTCGACCCGGTCTACGGTTCGCCGCTCGTCACGCAGCTCGTCAACAAGATCCTGCTCGACGGCAAGAAGTCCATCGCCGAGCGCATCGTGTACGACGCCCTCGAAGGTTGCCGTGAGAAGACGGGTACCGACCCGGTCGTGACGCTGAAGCGCGCTCTCGACAACATCAAGCCGGCCCTCGAGGTCAAGTCCCGCCGCGTCGGTGGTGCGACCTACCAGGTGCCGATCGAGGTCAAGCCGGGCCGCGCGACGACGCTGTCGCTGCGCTGGCTCGTCGGCTACTCGCGTCAGCGTCGCGAGAAGACGATGACCGAGCGTCTGATGAACGAGATCCTGGACGCCAGCAACGGTCTGGGTGCCGCGGTCAAGCGCCGCGAGGATACGCACAAGATGGCCGAGTCGAACAAGGCCTTCGCGCACTACCGCTGGTGATCGCGGTTGGGTCGGCGGCCCGTCCTCTCCGTAGGATGGGTTCGGGCCGCCGTCCCGGCTCGCTCCAGCTACTCACACTGAACTTCGAACGAGAAGAGACACCGTGGCACAGGACGTGCTGACTGACCTCAAGAAGGTCCGCAACATCGGCATCATGGCGCACATCGACGCCGGCAAGACGACGGTGACCGAGCGGATCCTGTTCTACACCGGCGTCAACCACAAGATCGGTGAGACGCACGACGGTGCGTCGACGACCGACTGGATGGAGCAGGAGAAGGAGCGTGGCATCACGATCACGTCCGCTGCTGTGACGTCGTTCTGGAACGGCACCCAGATCAACATCATCGACACGCCGGGCCACGTCGACTTCACCGTCGAGGTCGAGCGTTCCCTGCGCGTGCTCGACGGCGCCGTCGCCGTCTTCGACGGCAAGGAGGGCGTCGAGCCCCAGTCCGAGACGGTCTGGCGTCAGGCGGACAAGTACGACGTTCCGCGCATGTGCTTCGTCAACAAGATGGACAAGATGGGCGCGGACTTCTACTTCACCGTGCAGACCATCAAGGACCGTCTGGGCGCCGAGCCCCTCGTCCTCCAGCTCCCCATCGGTGCGGAGAACGACTTCATCGGTGTCGTCGACCTCGTCGAGATGCGGGCGCTCGTGTGGCCCGGTGACGCCAAGGGTGACGTCACCATGGGCGCCAAGTACGAGATCCAGGAGATCCCGGCCGACCTGCAGGCCAAGGCCGATGAGTACCGCAACGCGCTCGTCGAGCGCGTCGCCGAGTCGGACGACGACCTCATGGAGAAGTACCTCGGTGGCGAGGAGCTCACGACGGCTGAGCTCAAGGCCGGCATCCGCAAGCTCACGGTCAACTCCGAGCTGTACCCGGTCATGTGTGGTTCGGCCTTCAAGAACCGCGGTGTCCAGCCGATGCTCGACGCCGTCGTCGACTACCTGCCGAGCCCGCTCGACGTCCCCCCGATGATCGGCCACAAGCCGGGCGACGAGGAGACCGAGATCACGCGCAAGCCGGCTCTCGACGAGCCGTTCTCGGCCCTGGCGTTCAAGGTCGCCGCGCACCCGTTCTTCGGTTCGCTGACCTTCATCCGCGTCTACTCGGGCAAGATCTCCGCCGGCTCGGCCGTCGTCAACTCGACGAAGGGCAAGAAGGAGCGCGTCGGCAAGCTCTTCCAGATGCACGCCAACAAGGAGAACCCGGTCGAGGAAGCACAGGCCGGTCACATCTACGCGGCGATCGGTCTCAAGGAGACCACCACCGGTGACACGCTGTCCGACGTGAACGAGCAGATCGTTCTCGAGTCGATGACGTTCCCGGAGCCCGTCATCTCCGTGGCCATCGAGCCCAAGACGAAGGGTGACCAGGAGAAGCTCTCCACGGCCATCCAGAAGCTGGCTCAGGAAGACCCGACCTTCCAGGTCGAGCTCGATGAGGAGACCGGTCAGACCATCATCCGAGGCATGGGCGAGCTCCACCTCGACATCCTGGTCGACCGCATGAAGCGCGAGTTCAAGGTCGAGGCAAACGTCGGTGCGCCGCAGGTCGCCTACCGCGAGACGATCCGCAAGGCCGTCCCGAAGTACGACTACACGCACAAGAAGCAGACCGGTGGTTCGGGCCAGTTCGCGAAGGTCCAGATCACCTTCGAGCCCCTGGACACGGCCGAGGGCGAGCTCTACGAGTTCGAGAACGCCGTCGTCGGTGGTCGCGTGCCGCGCGAGTACATCCCGTCGGTCGACAACGGCATCCAGGATGCGATGCAGCAGGGTGTCCTCGCGGGCTACCCGCTGGTCGGCATCAAGGCGATCCTCGTCGACGGTGCCTACCACGACGTCGACTCCTCGGAGATGGCGTTCAAGATTGCCGGTTCCATGGCGCTCAAGGAGGCCGTCCGCAAGGCCGACCCCGTGCTCCTCGAGCCGATGATGGCTGTCGAGGTCCGTACGCCCGAGGAGTACATGGGTGACGTGATCGGTGACATCAACTCCCGCCGTGGCCAGATCCAGGCCATGGAGGACGTCAGTGGCGCCAAGGTCGTTCGCGGCCTGGTTCCGTTGTCGGAGATGTTCGGGTACGTTGGCGACCTCCGTTCCAAGACGCAGGGTCGTGCCAACTACACGATGCAGTTCGACTCGTACAGCGAGGTTCCCCGGAGCGTCGCGGACGAGATCATCAAGAAGATCCGGGGCGAGTGAACGGGTTCATCCCCGTCGATTGACCCGTACACCACCTGTAACCAACAGACGCGTCCCGGCGCCTTCACCCGAAGGCGACACAGCGTTTGACCAACACAAGTCCTGAGGAGGACCCAAGTGGCGAAGGCAAAGTTCGAGCGGAACAAGCCGCACGTCAACATCGGCACCATTGGTCACATCGACCACGGCAAGACGACGCTGACGGCAGCAATCTCCAAGGTTCTGCACGACAAGTACCCCGAGCTCAACCCCTTCACGCCGTTCGACGAGATCGACAAGGCGCCCGAGGAGAAGCAGCGCGGCATCACCATCTCGATCGCGCACATCGAGTACCAGACGGAGCAGCGTCACTACGCTCACGTCGACTGCCCCGGTCACGCTGACTACGTGAAGAACATGATCACGGGTGCGGCGCAGATGGACGGCGCCATCCTCGTCGTCGCCGCGACCGACGGTCCGATGCCGCAGACGAAGGAGCACGTCCTCCTGGCTCGCCAGGTCGGCGTTCCCTACATCGTCGTCGCGCTGAACAAGGCTGACATGGTCGACGACGAAGAGATCATGGAGCTCGTCGAGATGGAGGTCCGCGAACTGCTGTCCTCCTACGACTTCCCGGGTGACGACCTGCCCGTCGTCCAGGTCTCGGCGCTCAAGGCGCTCGAGGGCGACGCCGAGTGGGGCGACAAGCTCATGAACCTCATGAACGCTGTCGACGAGTCGATCCCGGAGCCGGAGCGCGACATCGACAAGCCTTTCCTCATGCCCGTCGAGGACGTCTTCACGATCACCGGTCGTGGCACCGTCGTCACCGGTCGCATCGAGCGCGGTGTCCTGAACGTCAACGAGGACGTCGAGATCGTCGGTATCCACGAGGGTCCGGCTGCCAAGACGACCGTCACGGGCATCGAGATGTTCCGCAAGCTGCTCGACGAGGGTCGCGCGGGTGAGAACGTCGGTCTGCTCCTTCGCGGCATCAAGCGCGAGGACGTCGAGCGTGGCCAGGTCGTCGTGAAGCCGGGTTCGATCACCCCGCACACGGACTTCGAGGCTCAGGTCTACATCCTGTCGAAGGACGAAGGTGGCCGTCACACGCCGTTCTACGACAACTACCGTCCGCAGTTCTACTTCCGTACGACGGACGTCACGGGTGTCGTGCACCTGCCCGAGGGCACCGAGATGGTCATGCCCGGCGACAACACCGACATGACGGTGGAGCTCATCCAGCCCATCGCCATGGAGGAAGGCCTCAAGTTCGCCATCCGTGAGGGTGGTCGTACGGTCGGCGCCGGTCGCGTCACCAAGATCATCAAGTGATCTCGCTCCCGTGAGGGAGTGACATCATCGAAGAAGGGCCCGAGCACCGTGAGGTGCTCGGGCCCTCCTGCGTTCCCGATGGTGCGCTGCGACGGGTGTCAAGCACCACTGCCGCTCTGGCCGACGAAGCACTGCGTGGGGTGCCAGTGGCTTGGGGCGGCGCCGAGATCGAGGGTGAAGGTACCGCTCTTCGCGCCACCGTCGTCGGCCATGCCGTTGCCGACGACGACACGTCCGCTCGCGCGCTCGTAGCACACCGCGCTGAAGCCATAGACCTGCGACTCGGGGCCGGCCGCATATTTGCCGGTGATGCGGGGTCGAAAACCTTCGTACCCGTCCGGAATGACCTTGACATCGGAAACCGCGATGTCGTCTGCGTGCGGGTTGGGCTCCACCTTGGTGATGCGCATGCGCACCTTGACGCTGCCGGCGGGCGCCTTGCTCAGGCCGTTGTCGACCTTGGTCATCTGGCGGCCCTTGCCCACGTTGATGGAGCTCTCAGCCGTCGCGAGCACCTTGTTGTCGCCGTCCAGCATCTCGTACTGGATCGTGGCGACGCCGGGGCCGGTGCCATCGATCTTCCAGACGCTGTACAGCTTCGCGTACTGGGAACTCGGTTCGGATTTGTATCCGCCCGCCATGACGACGCTCGCGTTCGTCATCACGGAGCCCGCGGGCGGCGTCACCTTCTCGGGTGCCTTGGGACGGGCGCCGGTGGGGCCGGCGGCCGCAGCGTCACTGCCGGCGGAGGCGGACGGCGGTGCCGAAGAGGGTGAAGTCTCGGCGGCACTCGACGACGACGATGTGGGGGAGGACTCCGTTGCCGTGGACGCAGACGACGTCGGGGACGAGGCCGAGCCCTTGGTGGTCGCGGCCTGCTCGTCCTGACATGCCGTGAGGGACAGCGCGGCGGCGAACGTCAGGGCCGCTGCTGCCATGCGGGGGGTCTTCATCGTGCTCTCCTCTGCCTCGGGTCCGTTCGTGGTCTCGAACGCGTTCATGGCTGTGACGGCACCGGCGACCGAGCGGTTCCGTGGCCCTCATGAGCGGGCCGTTCGACGAAGCCCGCGATGTGGACCACCAGAGCGCGCCGGCCCCGTGGGGGACGCGCCCGCCGTGAAAGGATGATGACAAGACCGACCGCAGCACCTAGGAGACATCGTGTCACTCGCCGACCTCACCCGCGCCGAGCGTGATGAGCTGTTGAAGCGCGTCCAGGCCGACTACGAACAGTTACGTGCGCGCGGGCTGAGTCTCGATCTCACGCGCGGCAAGCCGTCGTCAGCGCAGCTCGACCTGTCGAACGCGCTACTGTCGTTGCCCGAGGGGACGAAGGACGAGTCAGGGGTCGACGTCCGCAACTACGGGGGGTTGCCCGGTCTCGTGGAGATCCGAAGCATCTTCGCCGACCTGCTCGGGGTCGACGTCGATCAGATCGTTGCGGGCAACAACTCGAGCCTGACGATGATGCACGACGTTCTCGTCTATCACCTGCTGCGAGGCGGCCTCGGCTCGCCGCGCCCGTGGTCACAGGAGGGAAGCGTCAAGTTCCTCGCACCCGTGCCCGGGTACGACCGCCACTTCGGGCTGCTCGAGAGCCTCGGCATCGAGATGATCAACGTGCCGATGCGTGAGGACGGGCCCGACGCGGACGAGTGCGCCCACCTCGTCGCGCACGACCCGAGCATCAAGGGCATGTGGATCGTGCCGACATACGCCAACCCCACCGGCGCGATCTGCTCGCAGGAGGTCGCGGCGAAGCTGGCGGCGATGCCGGCCGCCGCGCCTGATTTCCGCATTTTTTGGGACAACGCGTACGCCGTGCACCATCTCAGCATGAACGAGGCGAAGTCGGCCGACATCGTGAGCCTGGCCCAGGCGTCGGGCCATCCCGATCGCCCGATCATGTTCGCCTCCACGTCGAAGATCACCTTCGCCGGTGCCGGCGTCGCGTTCCTGGCCGGCTCGCGCGAGACGGTCGGCTGGTACTTGGCGAACCTCGGGCACGGCTCCATCGGCCCGGACAAGGTGAACCAGTTGGCCCACGCGCAGTTCTTCGGCGACGCAGAGGGGGTGCGCGAGCACATGCGCAAGCACGCCGCCATCATGGCGCCCAAGTTCGCTGCCGTCGACGCAGCCCTCAGCGAGCGGCTGGGTGAGTACGGGGTCGCACGCTGGAACAAGCCGGAGGGCGGCTACTTCGTCAACCTCGACGTCGTGCCCGGCACCGCGAGCCGCGTCGTCGAACTCGCCAAGGAGGCGGGCATCGCCCTGACACCGGCAGGCGCCTCGTTCCCGTACGGCAAGGACCCGTTGGACGAGAACATCCGGCTCGCGCCCAGCCTGCCGCCCCTGGCCGAGGTCGAGGAGGCCATGGCGGGCGTGGCCCTGTGCGTCCTCATCGCGGCGCTCGAGCACGCGCGGGATTGAGACGCCGCGACCGCCGCACTATGCCCTCGCCATCAGCGCCCCCGACGCCCCGATTTGGAGGCGGCGGGGGCGATCTGGCACTATGGACAAGTTGCTTGACGCGTGGTGAAGGTCCGTACCTGCACTGCCGCCTCTGAAACGCACTTGTTCGCACTTCCCTCACGAAGTGCACACGTTCTCATGGAACGGCGTGCGTCCAGGGAAGCGCAAGCACCGGCTGAAAAGCCTCCAGATCTTCCTGCCGGAAGATCGCGCCCGGAGGGCGCGCGACACGCCCGAGCGCGTGGGTGGGGGAGCCGGACACGAACATGATCGGCGAGAAGAGAGACTCACGCGAATGGCGGGACAGAAGATCCGCATCCGACTGAAGTCGTATGACCACGAGGTCATCGACAGCTCGGCGCGCAAGATTGTCGACACGGTGACCCGTGCAGGCGCAACGGTCGTTGGACCGGTGCCGCTGCCGACGGAGAAGAACGTCTTCTGCGTCATCCGGTCGCCGCACAAGTACAAGGACAGCCGCGAGCACTTCGAGATGCGTACGCACAAGCGCCTCATCGACATCGTTGACCCGACGCCGAAGGCGGTGGACTCGCTCATGCGACTCGACCTCCCGGCCGACGTCAACATCGAGATCAAGCTGTAAGCGAGGGTTTGACTCATGACTGCAACCACTGAGCGCCCCGTGAAGGGCCTCCTCGGCGAGAAGCTCGGCATGACCCAGGTCTGGGACGCCGACAACCGCCTCATCCCCGTCACCGTCGTCGCCGTCGGCCCGTGCGTCGTCACGCAGTTGCGCAGCGAAGGCGTCGACGGCTACAACGCGGTTCAGATCGGCTACGGCCAGATCGACCCGCGCAAGGTCACGAAGCCGCTGACCGGCCACTTCGAGAAGGCCGGCGTCACGCCGCGCCGCCACCTGGCCGAACTGCGCACCTCCGACGCCGGCGAGTACTCGCTCGGCCAGGAGCTGACGGCAGAGGCTTTCGAGGCCGGCCAGAAGGTCGACGTCGTCGGCCGCACCAAGGGCAAGGGTTTCGCCGGTGTCATGAAGCGTCACGGCTTCGCCGGTGTCTCGGCCTCGCACGGTGCGCACCGCAACCACCGCAAGCCGGGTTCGATCGGTGGCTGCGCCACCCCGGGTCGAGTCTTCAAGGGCATGCGCATGGCCGGTCGCATGGGTGGCGTTCGCCAGACGACCCAGAACCTCCAGATCCACGCCGTGGACGCTGAGAAGGGCCTGCTGCTCATCAAGGGTGCCGTTCCCGGCCCCGCGGGCGCTGTCGTTCTCGTGCGCACGGCCATCAAGGGAGCCTGAGCATGACTACCGTTGACATCCTGAGCCCCGAGGGCAAGACGTCCGGTTCTGTCGAACTGCCGGCCGACATCTTCGATGTCGCCACCAACGTCCCGCTGATCCACCAGGTCGTGGTGGCGCAGCTGGCCGCAGCTCGTCAGGGCACGCACAAGACCAAGACCCGCGGCGAGGTCCGTGGTGGTGGGCGCAAGCCGTACCGCCAGAAGGGCACCGGTCGCGCCCGTCAGGGTTCGACCCGCGCGCCGCAGTTCGCGGGCGGTGGCACCGTCCACGGCCCGCAGCCGCGCGACTACAGCCAGCGCACGCCCAAGAAGATGAAGGCCGCCGCCCTGCGCGGAGCCCTCTCGGACCGCGCCCGTTTCGAGCGCATCCACGTTCTCGAGTCCGTCGTCGCCGGTGAGGCGCCGTCGACGAAGGCTGCCGCGAAGTTCCTGGGCACGCTCTCGGACCGCAAGAACCTCCTCGTCGTCATCGACCGCATGGACTCGGTCTCCGAGCTCAGCGTTCGCAACCTGCCGAACGTCCACGTGCTCTGGAGCGACCAGCTCAACACGTACGACGTGCTGTGCGCCGACGACATCGCGTTCACGAAGGCTGCGTTCGACGCATTCGTCGCCGGCGGCCAGAAGTCGGAGGACACCAAGTGAGCACCCTGAACAAGGACCCCCGCGACGTCATCATCCAGCCCGTCGTCTCGGAGAAGTCCTACGCACTCCTCGACGAGGGCAAGTACACGTTCATCGTGGACCCGCGTGCGAACAAGACGGAGATCAAGATCGCCATCGAGCAGATCTTCGACGTCAAGGTCGCATCGGTGCACACGCTGAACCGCAAGGGCAAGACGCGCCGTACGCGTTTCGGCATGGGCAAGCGCAAGGACACCAAGCGCGCCATCGTCTCGCTCACGGAAGGCAACATCGACATCTTCGGTCAGGCCTCCTGACCCTCGATGACGATCGCCGAATCAATCCAAGACTGAGGACGACTTAGACCCATGGCTATTCGCAAGTACAAGCCCACGACCCCCGGTCGTCGTGGCTCGAGTGTGGCCGACTTCGTCGAGATCACTCGCTCCACGCCCGAGAAGTCGCTGGTGCGCCCCCTGACCAAGACCGGTGGCCGCAACGCCTCCGGCCGTATCACGACCCGTCACATCGGTGGTGGCCACAAGCGCGCCTACCGTGTGATCGACTTCCGCCGCGCGGACAAGGACGGCATCCCGGCCAAGGTCGCTCACATCGAGTACGACCCCAACCGCACCGCCCGCATCGCGCTGCTGCACTACGCCGACGGCGAGAAGCGCTACATCATCGCGCCGAACAAGCTGAAGCAGGGCGACCGCATCGAGAACGGTCCCGAGGCCGACATCAAGCCCGGCAACAACCTGCCGATGCGTAACATCCCCGTCGGTACCGTCATCCACTGTGTCGAGCTGCGCCCCGGTGGCGGCGCGAAGATCGCCCGTTCCGCGGGTGTTCGCGTACAGCTCGTCGCGAAGGACGGCCCCTACGCCCAGCTGCGCATGCCCTCCGGTGAGATCCGCAACGTCGACGTCCGCTGCCGCGCGACGATCGGTGAGGTGGGCAACGCCGAGCAGAGCAACATCAACTGGGGCAAGGCCGGCCGCATGCGCTGGAAGGGCAAGCGCCCGACCGTCCGTGGTGTCGCGATGAACCCGGTGGACCACCCGCACGGTGGTGGTGAGGGCAAGACCTCCGGTGGTCGTAACCCGGTGAGCCCGTGGGGCCAGAAGGAAGGCCGCACCCGCCGCCCGAACAAGGACAGCGACAAGCTCATCGTGCGTCGCCGTCGTACTGGCAAGAAGCGCTGATAGGAGCCTTTCGAAATGCCTCGTAGCCTCAAGAAGGGCCCCTTCGTCGACGAGCACCTCGCGAAGAAGGTCGATGCCCAGAACGAAGCCGGCACGCAGAGCGTCATCAAGACGTGGTCGCGCCGCTCGATGATCACCCCGGACATGCTCGGCCACACCCTGGCCGTCCACGACGGTCGCAAGCACGTTCCGGTCTTCGTGACCGAGAGCATGGTCGGCCACAAGTTGGGTGAGTTCGCTCCCACTCGTACCTTCAAGGGTCACGACAAGGACGACAAGAAGGGTCGCCGTCGCTGACGCGGCGGGGTAACCCAACATGACGAACGAAAGTAAAGGGACAGCGATGGAAGCCAAGGCGCAGGCGCGGCACGTCCGCGTGACGCCGATGAAGGCCCGCCGCGTCGTGGACATGATCCGTGGCAAGCAGGCCGCTGACGCGATCGCTCTGCTGCAGTTTGCTCCGCAGACTGCCAGCGAGCCCGTTCTCAAGACGCTCAACAGCGCCATTGCGAACGCGCGTTTCACGGCGGACAAGAACTCCGCACCCTTCGACGAGAACGCACTGGTCGTCACGACCGCGTTCGTCGACGAAGGTCCGACCATGAAGCGATTCCGCCCGCGTGCCCAGGGCCGCGCGAGCCGCATCCTCAAGCGCACGAGCCACATCACCATCGTTGTGGGCGAGCGCGACTCGAAGGGAGGTAACCGCTGATGGGTCAGAAGATCAACCCGAACGGTTTCCGCCTCGGCATCACGACCGAGCACAAGAGCCGCTGGTTCGCCGACTCGACGAAGCCGGGCCAGCGCTACAGCGACTACGTCAAGGAAGACGTCGCGATCCGCAAGCTCCTGTCCGAGGGCATGGAGCGCGCCGGTATCGCACGCGTCGACATCGAGCGCACGCGTGACCGTGTTCGCGTCGACATCCACACGGCGCGTCCGGGCATCGTCATCGGCCGCCGCGGCGCCGAGGCCGACCGCCTCCGCTCGCGCCTGGAGAAGCTCACGGGCAAGCAGGTTCAGCTGAACATCCTCGAGGTCAAGAACCCCGAGGCCGACGCTCAGCTCGTCGCGCAGGGCATCGCCGAGCAGCTCTCGGCGCGCGTGTCCTTCCGTCGTGCGATGCGCAAGGGCATCATGTCCGCGCAGCGCGCCGGCGCCAAGGGCATCCGTGTCCAGTGCTCCGGTCGTCTCGGCGGCGCCGAGATGTCGCGCTCGGAGTTCTACCGCGAAGGTCGTGTGCCGCTGCACACGCTGCGCGCCAACATCGACTACGGCTTCTACGAGGCGCGTACGACGTTCGGCCGCATCGGTGTCAAGGTCTGGATCTACAAGGGCGACCTGACGGCCAAGGAGCTCGCTCGTGAGCAGGCCGCCGCCCCGCAGCGTCCGGCCCGTGGCCGCCGCAACGACGGCCCGCGCGGCGACCGTGGTGAGCGCGGGCGCGGTCGTGGCCAGCGCGCCGAGCAGACCGCTGTCACCAGCGAGACGACGACCGAGGTCACCGAGCCCGCCAAGACTGAGGGAGGCGAAGCCTGATGCTCATTCCCCGTCGAGTGAAGCACCGCAAGCAGCACCACCCGAAGCGCAGCGGCACCGCCAAGGGCGGCACGCAGGTCACGTTCGGTGACTACGGCATCCAGGCTCTCGAGCCGGCTTACGTCACGAACCGTCAGATCGAGTCCGCTCGTATCGCGATGACCCGCTACATGAAGCGTGGCGGAAAGGTGTGGATC
This sequence comes from Dermacoccus sp. UBA1591, assembly GCF_002322065.1. Lineage (NCBI taxonomy): Bacteria > Bacillati > Actinomycetota > Actinomycetes > Micrococcales > Dermacoccaceae > Dermacoccus > Dermacoccus sp. UBA1591. The sequence goes on from NZ_DCNR01000055.1 coordinate 50,622, forward strand.
AACATCTACCCGGACCGTCCGCTGACGAAGAAGCCCGCCGAGACCCGCATGGGTTCCGGTAAGGGTTCGCCGGAGTGGTGGGTCGCCAACGTCAAGCCGGGCCGCGTCATGTTCGAGGTCAACGGTGTGTCCGAAGAGGTTGCGCGCGAGGCCATGCGTCTCGCGATGCACAAGCTGCCGATGAAGTGCCGCTTCGTCGCGCGTGAAGGTGGTGACATCTGATGGCCAAGGGTTCGGAAGACCTGCAGCCGAAGGCACTGCGCGAGATGACGGACGAGGTGCTGACGCAGAAGCTCGCAGAGGCGAAGAAGGAACTCTTCAACCTGCGCTTCCAGTCGGCCACCGGCCAGCTCGAGAGCTCGGCCCGTCTGCGTTCCGTTCGCACGGACATCGCGCGCATCTACACGGAGATGCGTGAGCGCGAGCTCAACATCGGCCGTGATGAGAAGGTTGGCTGACCATGACTGACAAGCAGGAGACCGCTGTGACCGAGCAGGCAGAGCGCAACTACCGCAAGACGCGTCAGGGTTACGTCGTCAGCGACAAGATGGACAAGACCGTCGTCGTCGAGGTCGAGGACCGCGTCAAGCATGCCCTGTACGGCAAGGTCATGCGCCGCAGCAGCAAGGTGAAGGCCCACGACGAGAACAACAGCGCCGGCATCGGCGACCGCGTTCTCATCATGGAGACCCGCCCGCTCTCGGCAACGAAGCGTTGGCGCGTCGTCGAGATCCTCGAGCGCGCCAAGTAAGCCGCGAGGCACGCGCGTAGCCGGGAAGTCCACGCCCGTCATCGGTGGGGCGGCGATCTCGTCGTCGCCCCACCGGCGCGGGGGACTCTCCCGGTTTTCGCGTGCGCCGATCGGTGTGAGACCATTAAACGTTCCGCAAGGCTCGCTCAGATCGGGCGAGAACCAGTGAGACGACAGGAGTAGAAACTGTGATTCAGCAGGAGTCGCGACTTCGTGTCGCCGACAACACCGGTGCCAAGGAGATCCTGTGCATCCGCGTGCTCGGCGGTTCTGGCCGCCGGTACGCCGGCATCGGTGACACCATCGTGGCCACCGTCAAGGACGCCATCCCCGGTGGCAATGTCAAGAAGGGTGACGTCGTCAAGGCCGTCATCGTTCGCACCAAGAAGGAGCGCCGTCGTGCAGACGGCTCCTACATCCGCTTCGACGAGAACGCGGCAGTCATCCTCAAGGGTGACGGCGACCCGCGTGGTACGCGCATCTTCGGCCCCGTCGGCCGTGAACTGCGCGACAAGAAGTTCATGAAGATCATTTCGCTTGCCCCGGAGGTGCTCTGAACCATGGTGGCCAAGATGAAGATCAAGAAGAACGACCTCGTCCAGGTCATCAGCGGCCGTTCCGAGAAGAACGGCGGCGACAAGGGCAAGCAGGGCAAGGTCATCGCCGTGTTCCCGGAGACGCAGCGCGTCCTCGTCGAGGGCATCAACCGCGTCACGAAGCACGTCAAGGCCGGTCAGCCCGGTGCCGGCACCGGCGGCCTCACGGTCGTCGAGGCGCCGATCCACGTCTCGAACGTGGCCCTCGTCGACCCGGAGACGAACAAGCCCACCCGTGTGCGCACCCGCGTCGAGCAGGTCGAGCGCGACGGCAAGACCAAGACCGTGCGTACCCGCGTGTCCGTGCGTTCCGGTAAGGACCTGTGATGTCTGAGACCACGAAGACCACCCCGCGTCTGAAGACGCGCTACCAGGACGAGATCAAGGGCCAGCTGCAGGGCGAGTTCAACTTCGCCAACGCGATGCAGGTTCCGGGTGTCGTCAAGGTCGTCGTCAACATGGGTGTCGGCGACGCCGCGAAGGACAGCAAGCTGATTGAGGGCGCCATCCGCGACCTCGAGGCCATCACCGGCCAGAAGCCGGCTGTCACCAAGGCACGCAAGTCGATCGCCCAGTTCAAGCTGCGTGAGGGCATGCCGATCGGCGCGCACGTCACGCTGCGCGGCGACCGCATGTGGGAGTTCCTCGACCGCCTCGTTTCGGTTGCGCTGCCGCGTATCCGCGACTTCCGCGGCCTGTCGCCGAAGCAGTTCGACGGCAACGGCAACTACACGTTCGGTCTGAACGAGCAGTCGATGTTCCACGAGATCGACCAGGACAAGATCGACCGCGTCCGCGGCATGGACATCACCGTCGTGACAACCGCCGCGAACGACGACGAAGGCCGCGCCCTGCTGCGCGCCCTCGGATTCCCGTTCAAGGAGAAGTGACGATGGCGAAGACCGCACTGATCAACAAGGCGAACGCCAAGCCGAAGTTCAAGGTTCGTGGCTACACGCGCTGCCAGCGCTGCGGCCGCCCGCACTCGGTCTACCGCAAGTTCGGCCTGTGCCGCATCTGCTTGCGCGAGATGGCACACGCCGGCGAACTGCCGGGCGTGACCAAGTCCAGCTGGTAAGAACCCACCACTTTCATTAGTTCGTTCTACACCGTAGGTCGACCCAACACACGCGGGTTGAAACCCCGGTGAGGAAGGGCGGAGAAGCCCAATGACCATGACCGACCCGATCGCGGACATGTTGACGCGAGTCCGGAACGCCAACTCGGCGCACCACGACTCGACGTCCATGCCGTTCTCGAAGCTGAAGTCCCACATCGCTGAGATTCTCGAACGCGAGGGTTACATCGCCGGCTGGACCGTCGAAGAAGCCCGCGTCGGCCAGACGCTCACGATCAACCTGAAGTACGGCCCGAACCGTGAGCGCTCCATCGCCGGAGTGCGCCGCGTCTCGAAGCCCGGCCTTCGCGTCTACGCCAAGTCCACCAACCTCCCCAAGGTTCTCGGTGGCCTCGGCATTGCCATTCTTTCCACGTCCTCCGGTCTGCTCACCGACAAGCAGGCGGCGGCCAAGGGTGTTGGCGGGGAAGTCCTCGCCTACGTCTGGTAATCAGGAATTAGGAGGAGAAACAGATGTCACGTATTGGACGTCTCCCGGTTCCTGTCCCGTCCGGTGTCGAGGTGACCATCGACGGCCAGGACGTCACGGTTAAGGGCCCCAAGGGCAGCCTTGACCTGACGGTTCCCGCGCCGATCACCGTCGCCAAGGGCGAGGACGGATCCGTCGAGGTGACGCGACCCAACGACGAGCGCGACGCTCGCGCCCGTCACGGACTGACGCGGAGCCTGATCAACAACATGGTCGTCGGTGTCACCGACGGCTACACCAAGAAGCTCGAGATCCACGGCACGGGTTACCGCGTCACGGCGAAGGGCAGCGACCTCGAGTTCGCGCTCGGCTACTCGCACCCGATCCTCGTGAAGGCCCCCGAGGGCATCACGTTCGTCGTCGAGAACCCGACCCGCTTCTCGGTCTCCGGTATCGACAAGCAGCTCGTCGGTGAGGTCTCGGCCAACATCCGCAAGCTGCGCAAGCCCGACCCGTACAAGGCGAAGGGTGTCCGCTACGAAGGCGAGCACATCCGCCGCAAGGTCGGAAAGGCTGGTAAGTAAGCCATGGCAAAGATCGTCAAGCGTTCGACGAGCAAGTCCGCAGCTCGCGGCCGTCGTCACCTGCGCCTGCGCAAGAAGGTCACGGGGACCGCGGTTCGCCCGCGCCTGGTCGTCTCGCGTTCCAGCCGTCACGTCTTCGTCCAGGTCGTCGACGACACGGTCGGCAAGACCGTCGCGTCCGCGTCCACCATGGAAGCCGACCTGCGCACGTTCGAGGGTAACAAGTCCGCCAAGGCCCGCAAGGTCGGCGAACTCGTGGCCGAGCGTGCGAAGGCCCAGGGCATCGAGGCAGTCGTGTTCGACCGTGGCGGCAACCGCTACGCCGGCCGCGTCGCCGCGATCGCCGACGGCGCCCGCGAAGGTGGCCTGAGCCTGTGATGACCAACCAGAACAACGCCGAGAAGAGGAATGTCTGATGGCTGGACCCCAGCGTCGAGGCGCCGGTACCGCCCAGACGGGCGGCGAGCGCGACAACAACCAGCGTGACAACCGCCGCGATGGCGGTCGTCGTGACGGCGGCCGCGGCCGCGGTCGCGAGGAAGAGCGCAACCAGTACGTCGAGAACGTCGTCACCATCAACCGTGTCGCCAAGGTCGTCAAGGGTGGTCGTCGCTTCAGCTTCACCGCCCTCGTCGTCGTCGGTGACGGTGACGGCACCGTCGGTGTCGGCTACGGCAAGGCCAAGGAAGTTCCCGCGGCCATCGCCAAGGGTGTCGAGGAGGCGAAGAAGAACTTCTTCCGCGTCCCCCGCATCCAGGGCACGATCCCGCACCCCGTTCAGGGTGAGGCTGCGGCGGGCGTCGTCCTGCTGAAGCCGGCATCGCCCGGTACCGGTGTCATCGCCGGTGGTCCGGTGCGCGCCGTCCTCGAGTGCGCGGGCATCCACGACGTGCTGTCGAAGTCCCTGGGCTCCGACAACTCGATCAACATCGTCCACGCGACGGTCGCGGCCCTCCAGGGTCTCGAGCGTCCGGAGGCCGTGGCCGCTCGCCGTGGCCTGCCGATCGACGACGTCGTCCCCGCTGCGATGCAGCACGCGATGGCCGAGAAGGCAGGTGCGTGATGGCTCAGCTCAAGGTGACCCAGATCCGTTCCGAGATCGGTGGCAAGCCGCAGCACCGTGAGACCCTGCGTTCGCTGGGCCTCAAGCGCATCGGCCACACGGTCGTCAAGGAGGACCGCCCCGAGTTTCGGGGCATGGTCCGCGCGGTCGCGCACCTCGTGACCGTCGAGGAGGTTGACTGAAAATGCCTGACACCAAGGCCAACGGGTCGGCCCTGAAGATCCACAACCTGCGTCCCGCCCCGGGTGCCAAGACCGCGAAGACCCGTGTGGGTCGCGGTGAGGGCTCCAAGGGCAAGACCGCGGGTCGTGGTACCAAGGGTACGAAGGCTCGCTACCAGGTTCCCGCTCGCTTCGAGGGTGGTCAGACGCCGCTGCACATGCGTCTGCCCAAGCTCCGCGGCTTCAAGAACCCGTTCAAGGTCGAGTACCAGGTCGTGAACCTGGACAAGATCTCCACCTTGTTCCCCGAGGGCGGCGACGTCGACGTCGCGGCGCTCGTGGAGAAGGGTGCCGTCCGCAAGGGCCAGCCCGTCAAGGTGCTCGGCACTGGCGACATCACCGTCAAGGTGAACGTCACGGCGCAGAAATTCTCGGCCACGGCCAAGGACAAGATCGAGGCCGCAGGCGGTTCCGTCACCGCTGAGTGACGCGTCTGAGACAGGACCCCGCCGGGGTGCCACGATGTGGTGCTCCCGGCGGGGTTCTTTCGTCGTCGGGACGCGGGGGAGGGTATCGTCTATTCGTTGACGGTGGTCGCCCGCGTCGGGTGCGACGCCGTCGTCGGGGCCACCCGGCAAGCCCTTTACGTATTCAGCCGTGACGCGTCACGGCTCAGGAGGTTTTTGTGCTGACCAGTTTTGGACGCGCCTTCCGGACGCCCGAACTGCGCAACAAGATCCTGTTCACGCTGGCCATCATGGCGTTGTTCCGGCTCGGTTCGCACATTCCGACGCCGGGGATCAGTTTCGATCTCGTGGCCAAGTGTCAGGCCGCGGCCGGTGGTTCGAACAGCCTCCTCGGGCTCGCGAACCTGTTCTCAGGTGGCGCGCTGCTCCAGCTGTCGATCTTCGCGCTCGGCATCATGCCCTACATCACCGCGTCGATCATCATTCAGTTGTTGACGGTCGTCATCCCGCGTTTCGAGACCCTCAAGAAGGAGGGCCAGAGCGGGCAGGCGAAGATGACGCAGTACACCCGCTATCTCGCGATCGCGCTAGCGCTCCTGCAGAGTTCGACGCTCATCACCGCCGCTCGTAGCCCGTGGACGATTCTCGGTGGTAGCCCGACCACGTGTTCGACGATCATGACGGACGACTCGATCCTGACCGTCCTGCTCATGATTCTGACCCTGACGGCCGGCACCGGCCTCATCATGTGGCTCGGTGAGCAGGTGACGGAACGGGGTATCGGCAACGGTATGTCGCTGCTCATCCTGACCGCCGTTGCCGCTCGCGTGCCCCAGAGTCTGTGGGCGATCCACAACCAGGGCTGGGGGCGTTTCATCGCCGTGGTCATCATGTGCTTGGCCGTGACGACGGCCGTCGTTTTCGTGGAGAACAGCCAGCGACGCATCCCCGTCCAATACGCGAAGCGCATGGTCGGACGTCGTTCTTACGGCGGGACGACGACGTACATCCCGCTGAAGGTCAACATGGCGAACGTCATCCCGATCATCTTCGCGACGTCGTTGCTCTCCCTGCCCGTCATGGTTTCGCAGTTCGCGGCGAACAAGACGAATCCGCCCGGGTGGGCGCAGTGGATCAACACCTACCTGGCGCGCGGCGACCACCCCGTCTACATGGCGATCTACACGGTCCTGATCCTGTTCTTCACGTTCTTCTACGTGTCGATCACCTACCAGCCCGACGAGGTGGCGGACAACCTCAAGCAGGCCGGCAGCTTCATTCCGGGCGTTCGCGCCGGCTCCGCGACGGCCAAGTACCTCAACTACGTCCTGACGCGCATCACCACCGTCGGCGCGATCTACATCGCGTTCCTCGCGCTGCTACCCCTGATCGCGCTGGCGCTCTTCGACGCGAACCAGAACGTTCCGTTCGGTGGCGCGTCCATCCTCATCCTCGTCGGCGTGGGTCTGGAGACCGTCAAGCAGGTCGACTCCAAGCTGCAACAGCACAACTACGAAGGGTTCTTGCGGTAATGCGACTCATCATTCTCGGACCCCCCGGGGCAGGCAAGGGAACGCAGGCGGAGCGTCTGGCCGAAAGCCGGGGCATCCCGCACATCTCGACCGGCGATATCTTCCGCGCCAACATCAAGAACGAGACCGAGCTCGGCCTCAAGGTCAAGGACATCCTGGCCTCCGGTGGGTACGTCACGGACGAGATCACGAACGAGATCGTCAAGAACCGCCTCGACGAGAAGGACGCCGCGAACGGCTTCCTGCTCGACGG
>NZ_DCNR01000055.1:57797-72589 GCF_002322065.1 Dermacoccus sp. UBA1591
AAGGGCCAGGCCCTCGACGCGGCCCTGGAACTCACCGTCGATGGCGAGGAGCTCGTGCAGCGCCTGCTCAAGCGCGCCGAGACGTCGGGCCGTGCGGACGACACCGAAGAGGTCATCCGCGAGCGTCAGGAGCTCTACGTGCGCGAGACGGCGCCGCTGGCCGCCGCCTACACCGAGCGTGGCCTCCTCGTCCAGGTCGACGGCATGGGCTCGATCGACGAGGTCGAGGCGCGGATCGGCGCGGCACTCGACGAGGTCGCGGCGAAGAACTGATGTTCGGACGCACCCGACTGGATCTCAAGTCGAGTGACGACATCCGCGCGATGCGCCGGGCCGGTCTCGTGACCGGCTCGGCGCTTCGCGCGTCGGCACTCGGAACGCGCGCGGGCATGACGACGAAGGACGTCGACGCCATCGCCCACGCCCACATGCTCGAACGCGGTGCGACGCCGTCGTTCCTCGGGTACAACGGCTTTCCCGCGACGCTGTGCATCTCCGTCAACGACGAGGTGGTCCATGGCATCCCGGGGGAGCGCGTGCTGCAAGACGGCGACGTCGTCTCGCTCGACTGCGGAGCGATCGTCGACGGGTGGCACGGCGACTCGGCGTTGACGTTCGTCGTCGGGGCGGCGAGGGACGACGCGAGCTCGGCGCAGCGCGTGGCGGCGCGTCACGCGGGTGATGAGCCGGCGATCAGACGAGAGGGTGTCGTGGCGTGGGCGCAGGGCGACCCGCGCCGCGCTCTCGTGCTCGCGACCGAGGCGTCGATGTGGGCCGGCATCGAGGCGCTTCAGGTGGGCGAGCGCCTCAACGACGTCGGTGAGGGCGTACAAGACCTGCTCGAGGAGTTCAACGCTCCGGAGCGCCTCGCGGGGTTGCCGCCGGAGATGCCCAGCTTCGAGATCGTCGACGGCTACACGGGCCACGGTGTGGGTCGTGAGTTGCACCAAGATCCAACGGTCTACAACGAGTACGTCAACGAGCGGCTCCCCAAGGTGAAGCCTGGTCTCGTCGTCGCCGTCGAGCCGATGGTCACGCTCGGCACGTACGAGACGCATGAGCTCGACGATGGCTGGACCGTCAAGACCGACGACGGCTCCCTCGCCGCGCACTTCGAGCACACCGTGGCGGTGACGGAGAAGGGCCTGTGGGTGCTGACGGCGCAGGACGGCGGACGTTCGCGTCTCGAGCCGCTCGGGTTGTACGGCGGCCTGGACGACTGAGGGCCCACGCGGACGCGACGCCGTCCGGGTCCCCCAACGCTCGAGCCCCTCTCATCGGAACGGAGGCGGGTCGATGCGATTTGGGGAAGCCGAGCGCGTCTCGTAGACTGAGGGAGGGTCTGTCGTGGTATGTGGCGCTCAGCGTCACGCGACCGGGCAGGCCGGCCAACAGATTCCGTCCATCCGGGACGGTTTCGTGCAGCGAAATGCGGAGGCTATGGCCAAGAAGGACGGTGTCATCGAGATCGAGGGCACGATCGTCGAGGCTCTCCCGAACGCGATGTTCCGGGTCGAGCTCACGAACGGTCACAAGGTTCTCGCTCACATCTCGGGCAAGATGCGTCAGCACTACATCCGGATCCTCCCCGAGGACCGGGTCGTCGTCGAGCTCTCGCCCTATGACCTGACCCGCGGCCGTATCGTCTTCCGTTACCGCTGATTCAACCCAGTTCTCGCTCCCCGCGCTGCGTCCGCATGGTCGCAGCGTGTTGGTGTGTCGAGAGCGCGATCGACAAGACAGCAGGCAGATGAAGGTTCAGCCGAGCGTCAAGAAGATCTGTGACAAGTGCAAGGTGATTCGCCGCAACGGCCGAGTCATGGTGATCTGCGAGAACCTGCGCCACAAGCAGCGCCAGGGCTGATCCACCGAGCACCAGCTCACAGCGTCTTCGCCAGGACGCAACACATGAAAACTGCAGCACCCGGCCCCACTGGGCTCTGACGAGGATCCGACAGGATGAATCGTCGAGATCTCTCAGAGCGATCTGATCCAGAGACACGCCAGTGGACGTCACCCTCGGCGCGGAGGCCGAGGACCCGCGAGTCCCACCGCTCATCACGAGCATCGAGGCTCACGCCATAGCGGGAACGGTGCTGCCCCAGACCTCCGCTCATGATCAGGAGAACACATGGCACGTCTCATCGGTGTCGACCTGCCGCGCGAGAAGCGCGTCGAGGTCGGCCTCACCTACATCTTCGGCGTCGGGCGTACCCGTGCCCAGGAGACGCTGGCCGCGACCGGCGTCAACCCGGACACGCGCGTCCGCGACCTCACCGAGGAAGAACTCGTCAAGCTGCGTGACCACCTCGAGGCAAGCTTCCGCCTCGAAGGTGACCTGCGCCGTGAGATCGCCGCCGACATCCGCCGCAAGGTGGAGATCGGAAGCTACGAGGGTCTGCGCCACCGCCGTGGCCTGCCCGTGCACGGTCAGCGCACCAAGACGAACGCTCGTACCCGCAAGGGCCCGAAGCGCACCGTGGCCGGCAAGAAGAAGGCCAAGTGAGTCGAGCAGCTTCGGCTGATCACGACTACTTCCTCAACTGAGCGTCGAAACAGGAGATTCGAACTATGCCTCCCAAGAGCCGTATGGCCGCGGGCGCCAAGAAGGTGCGCCGCAAGGAGAAGAAGAACGTTGCTGCGGGCCAGGCCCACATCAAGAGCACGTTCAACAACACCATCGTTTCCATCACGGACCCCACCGGTGCCGTGATCTCGTGGGCGTCCGCCGGCCAGGTCGGCTTCAAGGGCTCCCGCAAGTCGACCCCCTACGCAGCGCAGATGGCCGCCGAGGCCGCTGCGCGTCGTGCCATGGACCACGGCATGCGCAAGGTCGACGTCTTCGTCAAGGGCCCGGGTTCCGGTCGTGAGACCGCCATCCGCTCGCTCACCGCGACCGGCCTCGAGGTCGGCGCGATCAGCGATGTCACGCCCACGCCGCACAACGGCGTCCGCCCGCCCAAGCGTCGCCGCGTCTGATCACCCAGACACCGCGAACGAAGACGAACTAGGAGACACCCCACATGGCCCGTTACACCGGCCCGATCACCAAGAAGTCGCGTCGACTCAAGACCGACCTCGTCGGTGGTGACAAGAACTTCGAGATGCGCCCCTTCCCGCCCGGCCAGCACGGCCGCGGTCGAATCCAGGAGAAGGAGTACCTCCACCAGCTGCAGGAGAAGCAGAAGGCCCGCTTCACCTACGGCGTCATGGAGAAGCAGTTCGTCCGGTACTACAAGGAGGCGGCGCGCCGCCCCGGCAAGACCGGTGAGAACCTGCTCATCATCCTCGAGTCCCGCCTGGACAACGTCATCTACCGCGCCGGCCTCGCCCGCACGCGCCGCGCTGCCCGCCAGCTCGTCACGCACGGTCACTTCGAGGTCAACGGCGTGCGCGTCGACGTCCCGTCCTACCGCGTCGAGCAGTACGACATCATCACGGTCCGTGAGAAGTCGCGCGAGGCGTTCCCGATCCAGCTCGCTCGCGAGACGTTCGGCGAGCGTCCCGTTCCGGCGTGGCTGCACGTCGTCCCGGGCACGCTGCAGGTGCTGATCCACCAGCTCCCGACGCGCGAGCAGATCGACAGCCAGCTCACCGAGCAGCTCATCGTCGAGCTCTACTCGAAGAACTGATCCGAGCTTCGCATCGGAAGGTGGCGCTTCGCGCCGCGTGAGGCGCCACCTTCCACCTGCCGGTCCGAGAGACAGAGCTCGCACCGGCGCAGGACTCGATTCCTGCTCGTTCACCCGGCGTCAAATAGTGGTCGCCGTAGGAAAGGACAACGAGAGTGCTCATCGCACAGCGCCCCACGCTCTCCGAGGACGTGGTTTCCGAGAGCCGTTCGCGGTTCGTCATCGAGCCCCTGGAGCCGGGTTTCGGCTACACGCTCGGCAACTCGCTCCGCCGCACCCTGCTCTCGAGCATCCCGGGTGCCGCCGTCACCAGCATCCGCATCGACGGCGTCCAGCACGAGTTCTCGACGATCCCCGGTGTCAAGGAAGACGTCACCGAGGTCATCCTCAACATCAAGGGTCTGGTCGTCTCCTCGGAGCACGACGAGCCCGTCGTGATGTACCTGCGCAAGCAGGGCGCGGGTGTCGTCACCGCTGCTGACATCGCGCCCCCGGCCGGTGTCGAGGTGCACAACCCCGACCTCGAGATCGCGACGCTGAACGACAAGGGCAGCATCGAGATGGAGCTGACGGTCGAGCGCGGCCGCGGCTACGTCTCGGCGGCGCTGAACAAGTCGGCGGAGCAGGAGATCGGCCGCATCCCGGTCGACTCCATCTACTCGCCGGTGCTGGCCGTGACCTACAAGGTCGAGGCCACGCGTGTCGAGCAGCGCACCGACTTCGACAAGCTCATCGTCGACGTCGAGACGAAGAACTCGATGGCCCCGCGTGACGCCATGGCTTCGGCCGGCTCCACGCTCGTCGAGCTGTTCGGTCTCGCGCGCGAGCTCAACGTCGAGGCCGAGGGCATCGACATGGGTCCGTCCCCGACCGACGCAGCGCTCGCCGAGGACCTCGCTCTGCCGATCGAGGACCTCGACCTCACCGTCCGCTCCTACAACTGCCTCAAGCGCGAGGGCATCCACACCGTGGGTGAACTCGTGTCCCGCAGCGAGGCCGACCTGCTCGACATTCGCAACTTCGGTTCGAAGTCGATCCACGAGGTCGCCGACAAGCTGCGCGACATGGGCCTTCAGCTGAAGGACAGCCCGCCCGGGTTCGACGCCAGCGTCATCGCCGACCGCTACGACGAGGACGCCGACGGCGCGGACCTCGCCGAGGACGAGCAGTACTGAGCAGCTTTTCGGTACAGCGGTGAGCCTGCTCGCTGAGTTGAGCATTCTCGCAGCTGACCGGTAGACCAAGGAGAAAACATGCCTACCCCCACGAAGGGCGCCCGCGTCGGCGGCAGCCCGTCGCACGAGCGGCTGATCATGGCCAACATGGCCACTCAGCTGTTCACCCACGACCGCGTCACGACGACGGAGGCGAAGGCCAAGCGCCTGCGTCCGTACGCTGAGCGCCTCATCTCGTTCGGCAAGCGCGGCGACCTCGCCTCGCGTCGACGCGTGATGCGCAAGATCTCGGACAAGTCGGCCGTGCACCGTCTCTTCACGGAGATCGCACCCGACATGGCCGAGCGTCCCGGCGGCTACACGCGCATCACCAAGATCGCGCCGCGCAAGGGCGACAACGCCCCCATGGTCGTCATCGAACTGGTTCGCGAGGCCTACTCCGCGAAGCAGTCGACGGTCAAGGAGGCCGAGGCCGCCACGAAGCGCGCGGTCAAGGAAGACGCTGCGGCCGCTCCGGCAGCGGACGTCACGCCCGTGACCCCTGCCGCGACGGAGACGTCCGGCGGTGCCTCGAAGGCTGACGGCGACGCCTGATCGACCTGTCACGCACGATGCCCGCTTCCCCCTCGGGGGAGGCGGGCATCGTCGCGTCCGTGGTCGAGTTCGCGGGATAGGTTGGGCGGCATGCGTTTCAGGATCGACTTCGCCTACGACGGCACCGACTTCTCGGGGTGGGCCCGCCAGCCCGGACGTCGCACTGTCGAGGGAGAACTGACGGGTGCGCTCACGCGCGTCCTGCGCCGCGACGACGTCCGGCTGACGGTGGCCGGGCGCACCGACGCCGGCGTCCACGCGCGCGGTGGGGTGTGCCACGGCGACATCGACGCCGACGCGTGGGCTGCGCTGCCGGGGCGAAGCGAGCGTGCGCCCGCGCAGGCGCTCGTCACGCGCCTCAACGGCGTCCTGGCGGGGGACGTCGTCGTCAAGGCCGCCAGTGAGCAGCCCGCGAGTTTCGATGCTCGCTTCTCGGCGCTGAAGCGCCGCTACAACTATCGCCTGCTCGACGATGCGGCGCGCCTCGACCCGCTTCGCCGGCGCGACACCGTCGTCGTCAAGCGAAACCTGGACGTCGACGCGATGAACGCCGCGTCGGCCCTGCTCGTCGGGTTGCACGACTTCGCGGCCTACTGCAAGCCCCGCGAGGGTGCGACGACGATCCGCACGCTGCTCGACTACGCGTGGACGCGCGAGGCGGACGGCGTGCTCACCGCGCGGTTGGAGGCGGACGCGTTCTGCCACTCGATGGTGCGGGCCCTCATCGGCGGCGTCGTGCCGGTGGGGGAGGGGCGTCGCCCGATCGACTGGCCCGCGCAGGTACTGACTGCGGGGCGACGCGACCCGGGCGTCGTCGTCATGCCGCCGCACGGGCTGTGCCTCGAGGAGGTCAGCTACCCGAGCCCCGATCAGTTCGCGGCGCGCGATGCGGCGTCGCGCGTCATGCGTTCGGCGGCTGACCTCGATGGGGCAACCTGACCGCGTCGCGACCGCTGGCTCGACGTCAGCGCGGCGAATACGAGCGGAGTGGCCGGACGCGAGTGCCAGAACGCGTGGATTCGGCCCGTTCGCTCGCATTCATCGGCCGGTCATGGAGCTCGCCTGGGCCGGTGCTCACGTGACGTTCGGCAACGGCAGCGGGACGACGGTGACGGCGACCCGTCGCGCACCCGGGGTGCCTGCGCCGGCTCGGCGATACCGCGCAAGAAGCGCCTCCATCTCGGAGCGCAGAGCGCTCATCTGCTCCTCGCTCACGAGGACGGGGGAGTCGAACGCGCGGCACTCGTCCTGCCACACGTAGGGCCAGGCGTCCTGCTCGTCGACCCAGGCGTGGGCGCGCTCACTGACGTGCGTGATGAAGTCGTGCTCGAGCCAGCGCGCGTCTTCGGCGTCGGCGTCGTCGAGGAACTCGAGGGCATCACCGGCGTTCGCGTCATCGGTGTCGTCCGATTCGTCGACGAGAGCCCAGACGCGCGTTTTCGCGTTGCCGAGCCCGGTGTCTTCGACCAGGCCTGCGCTCTCGAGCACGCGCACGTGGTAGCTCGTCGCCCCGGTGTGCGTGCCGAGGGCTCGGGCCAGTTCGGCAGACGTCGAACCGCCGTGCAGACGCAGGTGCGCGAGGATGCGCGAACGCATCGGATGGGCGATGACGCGGTAGGGGTCGCTGCCCGCGGCCGTGTTCATGGCGTGAGGCTACCGGAGTCGATGGCGCGACGACGGAGGCGTCCATTTTGCACAATAGTTGTGCGATCGACCCGGAGCGCGTCGATCGACGGGTGTGGCGATCCGTGAAAGACATTGCGGCGCAAGGGGATACGTCATGACTGCACGATTTCGACCGGGTGTGCATCTGCCGTAGACTGGATGACTGTTGCTTCGTCGCAGCTGGTCGCATGCGGGCTGTCGCCCGGGCGGTGACCGCGCACGAAGTGGCCGCCCATCGTCAACGACAGAACGAAGGGAACGACCGTGCGTACGTTCACCCCCAACCAGGAGTCGGCTCAGGCTGACCGCACCTGGCACGTCATCGACGCCACCGACGTCGTTCTGGGTCGCCTCGCGTCCCAGACTGCATCGCTGCTGCGTGGCAAGCACAAGCCCACGTTTGCGCCGCACATCGACACCGGTGACTTCGTCATCATCATCAACGCCGACAAGGTCGCCCTCACCGGCGCCAAGCTCGAGAAGAAGAAGGCCTACCGTCACTCGGGCTTCCCCGGCGGTCTGACCTCGACCTCCTACACGGAGCTCATGGCGAAGGACCCGGAGAAGGCCGTCGAGAAGGCCGTCCGAGGCATGCTGCCCAAGACGAAGCTGGGCCGCGCCCAGATCGCCAAGCTCAAGGTGTACCGCGGTGCCGAGCACCCGCACGCCGCGCAGCAGCCCAAGCCGTTCGAGATCACCCAGGTCGCGCAGTAATCGCGCGCGCTGCTGAATTCTTAGGAGAACCGTGGCAGACCAGAACGTTGAGCTCGACGTCCTCGAGACGGACGAGCCGCAGCTGACCGAATACACGAGCGAGTCGACCGGCCCCGTCGGCGAGAACGGCGAGGTTCGTCGCCCGTCCGCTTCCGCGCCCGGCGCCGCGACCGGCCGCCGCAAGCAGGCCATCGCCCGCGTCCGCATCGTCCCCGGTACGGGCGAGTGGAAGATCAACGGCCGCACCCTCGAGGAGTACTTCCCGAACAAGGTGCACCAGCAGATCGTCAACGAGCCCCTCACGGTGCTCGAGCTGGACGGTGCGTACGACGTCCTCGTGCGCGTGCACGGCGGTGGCCCCTCGGGCCAGGCCGGTGCCGTTCGCCTCGGCGTCGCCCGTTCGCTGAACGGCGTCGACGAAGAGCTGAACCGTCCGATCCTCAAGAAGGCCGGCTTCCTCACGCGTGACGCACGCGTTCCGGAGCGCAAGAAGGCCGGCCTCAAGAAGGCCCGCAAGGCGTCGCAGTTCAGCAAGCGCTGATCCACGCGCTGCACTGCTCGAATCGCTCCGTATCCGGCCCATGCGCCGGGTGCGGAGCGATTCGCGTACCGCCGCGTATTGTGGAGAGAGATTCCGAAGACCTCAGGAGGGGCACATGGGCCGCATGTTCGGCACTGACGGTGTGCGTGGCGTCGCCAACCAGGACGTCACGGCAGAGCTCGCACTCGGGCTGTCCGTCGCAGCAGCACGGGTACTCGTCGAGGCCGGGGAGGTCTCGGCCGATCACGAGCGTCCTGTCGCCGTCGTCGGACGCGACCCGCGCGCGTCGGGGGAGTTCCTCGGTGCGGCCACCGTCGCCGGGCTCGCGAGCGCGGGCGTCGACGTCTACGACGCGGGCGTGCTGCCGACGCCGGCCATCGCCTACCTGACGGCGACGATGAACGCCGACCTCGGCGCGATGCTGTCGGCCTCGCACAACGCTATGCCAGACAACGGCATCAAGTTCTTCAGCCGCGGCGGTCACAAGCTGCCCGACGCGCTCGAGGACGCGATCGAGGCGCACCTGCACGAGGAGTACGAGCGTCCGACGGGTGCGTCGGTCGGTCGTGTGCATCCCTACGCCGAGGGCGGTGAGAAGTACATCGGTCACCTGCTCGGCGCGCTTCCGCACCGCCTCGAGGGCCTCAAGATCGTCGTCGACTGCGCGCACGGCGCGGCCTCCGTCGTCGGGCCCGAGGTGTTCCGCCGCGCGGGCGCGGACGTCGTCGTCATCGGTGCGACGCCGGACGGGCTCAACATCAACGACGGCTACGGCTCGACGCACCTGGAGAAGCTGCAGGAAGCGGTCGTCGCGAATGGAGCCGACTTCGGTGTGGCCTTCGACGGTGACGCGGACCGCTGCCTCGCCGTCGACGGAACGGGTGAGGTGGTCGACGGTGACCAGATCATGGCGATCCTCGCGCTCGACCTCAAGGAGCGCGGCGTGCTCGCCGAGGACACGCTCGTCGCGACGGTCATGAGCAACCTCGGCATGATCAAGGCGATGGAGCGCGAGGGCATCGCCGTCAAGCAGACCGGTGTCGGCGACCGCTACGTGCTCGAGGAGATGCGCCGCGGGTCGTACTCGCTCGGGGGCGAGCAGTCGGGGCACGTCATCGCACTCGATCACGGCACGACCGGTGACGGCGTGCTCACGGGCCTGCTCCTTGCTGCCCGCGTGGCCTCGAGTGGGCGCTCGCTCGCCCAGCTCGGCGCCGTCATGCAGCGGATGCCGCAGAAGCTCATCAACGTCAAGGGGGTCGACAAGTCGGCCGTCGATTCGCACGACGGCGTGCAGGCCGCTGTGCGCGCCGCCGAGAGCGACCTCGCCGGCGCCGGGCGCGTGCTGCTGCGCAAGTCGGGCACCGAACCGGTCGTGCGCGTCATGGTCGAGGCCGACACCGCTGAACGCGCGCAGGCCGTCGCGACGCACCTCGCCGACGTCGTCAAGCGCGAGCTGTCGATCGACTGAACTGCCGGCTGCGCGCTTTCGTCCTGCGCCCAGATGCACCCGGGTGCATCTGGGCGCAGTCGTGTGCCTCCCAGTCGTGTGGTGGCCCGGCGAGCTGTCGACGGGAGCTGACGGACAGCGCCGACGGCCGTCACGCGTGCGGGGTGTGTCACAGTGGCAGGCATGAGCCTGCCAGCCGCCCAGCCGAGTCGACGCAGCGACGTCGAGCCGTTCCACGTCATGGAGGTGCTCGCCGCGGCAGCGGAACGTCAGCGTACGCACGGCGACGTCATCAGCCTGTGCGCCGGCCAGCCCTCGACGGGCGCGCCGCGCGCAGCCCGGGAGGCGGCCGTCGCGGCGATCGAGGCCGATGCGCTCGGGTACACCGAGACGGTCGGCATCCGGCCGCTCGCGTGCGGCGCCGAGGTGCGCTACCAACCCACCGTCGCGATGCTCGAGGCGGAACGTGTCGCGCGCGGCGCCGCGCCGAAGGGGCTCGTCGTCGCGAGCCCCGCCAACCCGACGGGCACGATCATCGACGCGGACGAACTCGCAGCCATCGCGCGCTGGTGCGACGCGCACGGCGTGCTGCTCGTCAGCGACGAGATCTACCACGGCATCTCGTTCGGGCGCGCGACGTCGAGCGCGTGGCAGACGTCGCGCCAGGGCGCCGTCATCGGTTCGGTGTCGAAGTTCTTCTCGATGACGGGTTGGCGCGTCGGGTGGATGCTCGTGCCCGCGCACCTGCGCCGACGCGTCGCCATTCTCGCCTCGAATCTCACGATCTGCCCGCCGGCCGTGTCACAGCATGCGGCGCTCGCGGCCCTCGGCGAGGCGGCACGCGGTGAGCTGGAGGAGCACGTCGAGACGTACCGGCGCAATCGTGAGTTGGTGCAGCGGCGCCTTCCCGAGATCGGGGTGACGACCTACGCGCCACCGGACGGCGCGTTCTACGCCTGGTGCGACGTCGAGCACCTCACCGACGACTCCGCGCGCTGGTGCGCCGACGTGCTCGCCGCGACGGGCGTCGCCATCACCCCCGGGATCGACTTCGACCCCGTCGACGGGCACCGGTTCATGCGGATGAGCCTCGCTGTCGCGAGCGATGAGCTCGACGAGGCGTTCGACCGGATGGTGAGGTTCGTCGGTAGCTCGTCATGACGCTGTGACGTCCTGCGGTTCACCAGTCGTGCCGGCTACGTCAGACGGCCCCGGTCGCTCGGGCCCTACGGTTCGTGGGATGCACGTCGGCGCGCGTCAGGAACCCCCTGGTCTCCTGACGCGCCGCCGCGAGTCGTTGGGCTCAGATGAGCCCGAGTGCGCGGACGGCGTCGCGCTCGCTCTCGAGCTCGGCGACGCTCGCGTCGATGCGGGCGCGGCTGAACTCGTCGATCGTGAGGTCGGGAACGATCCGCCAGGCGCGCTCGGTGACGGTGACGGGGAAGCTCGACACGAGCCCCTCGGGCACGCCGTAGGAGCCGTCCGACGGCACGGCCATGGAGACGATCCGGTCGGTGCCGAGAGCCCAGTCGCGGGCGTGATCGATCGTCGCGCTCGCGGCGCTCGCCGCTGACGACGCGCCTCGGGCGTCGATGATCGCGGCGCCGCGCTTCGCGACCGTCGGGATGAAGACGTCGTTGAGCCAGGCGTCATCGCCCACCTCGAGGCGCGCGGCACGGCCATGGATCGTCGCGTGCGTGACGTCCGGGTACTGCGTGGCGCTGTGGTTGCCCCAGATGATGACGTCGTGGATGTCGGTGACGCTCGCACCCGTCTTCGCGGCGAGCTGCGCGACGGCGCGGTTCTGGTCGAGGCGCGTCAGCGCGCTGAAGCGTTCGTTCGGGATGTCACGTGCCGCATGCATCGCGATGAGGCAGTTCGTGTTCGCCGGGTTGCCGGTGACGGTGACCTGCACTTCATCGGCGGCAGCGTCGTTGAGCGCCTCTCCCTGCGGGCCGAAGATGTGGCCGTTGACCTCGAGCAGGTCGCCGCGCTCCATGCCCGGCCCGCGCGGCTTCGCGCCGACGAGCAGCGCGTGACTGACGCCGTCGAACATGCGGCGCGCGTCGGAGCCGGTCTCCGTGCCTGCGAGCATTGGGAACGCGCAGTCCTGCAGCTCCATGACGGTGCCCTCCAGCTTGCGGAGCGCTTCGTCGACCTCGAGCAGGCGCAGCTCTACGGGCTGGTCGGGGCCGAGCAGTTCACCCGCGGCGATGCGGAAGAGGAGGCTGTAACCGATGGCGCCAGCGGCTCCGCTGACGGCAACGCGAACGGCGGGCTTGGGCATGACGGCTCATTTCGTCGGCGGGTTCCCGGACGAGACGTCGGGTCACCACTGACGGTAGGCCGAGCCGGCCCGCCGCGTCAGGGCCGAACGTCCCTGCGGGCCCTCCCGAGGCCCCGGAGTGTGCGAGTGGCCCGGGAGGGGCGCACAGCAGCCTGTGCGTGCCGCGACATCAGGCGTGCCGCCACCCGCTGGGGGTGGCGGCATGGCGACAGCGGCGGACGATCAGGCCGTGATGTCACCCAGGGTGCCGACGACGTGCGCCTCGCCCTCACCGATGTCGTAGTGCACGGCGACGACGGCGAGCCGGCCGGCGTCGATGCGATCACGGATCAGCTGACTGCGCTGGGGGAGGAGCTCGCTCGTCGCCCGGGCATGCTCGGCCTCGAACTGCTCGCCGGTCGTCAGCCCGTGCTTGCGCCCGTGCAGGATCGACGGCATGACGCGCTCGATGATCGTGTGGAGGTACCCCGGCGGCATGTCGCCGGTCTCCTCGGCGGCGAGCGTCGCGTTGATGGCGCCGCAGCTCTTGTGCGCGAGCACGACGACGAGCGGTGCGCGCAGCACCTCGGTGCCGAACTCGATCGAGCCGAGCACGCTGGGGTCAAGCACGTGGCCCGCGGTGCGCACGACGAACAGATCGCCGAGGCCCTGGTCGAAGATCATCTCGGCCGGCACGCGGGAGTCGCCGCACCCGAAGATGACGGCCTGGGGTGCCTGCCCGGCGACGAGCTCGCGCCGGCGCTCGCCGTCACTGTGCGGGCGCTGCGTCGTGCCGGAGACGAAGCGTCGGTTGCCCTCGACGAGGGTGTCCCAGGCCTGCTGCGGCGTGAGGGTGCTGCTCATGGTGGCTCCTTGGTGATGACGTCGGCGCCGTCAGCTCAGGCCGGGGCGGGTGGTGATGGTCATGGCGGTGGGCTTCGCCGTCGCGGCGAAGAAGTCGTTGCCCTTGTCGTCGACGACGATGAACGCGGGGAAGTTCTCGACCTCGATCTTCCACACGGCCTCCATGCCGAGCTCAGGGTATTCGAGCACCTCGACCTTCTTGATGCAGTCGAGGGCGAGACGCGCGGCCGGGCCGCCGATCGAGCCGAGGTAGAACCCGCCGTACTCCTGGCAGGCCTCCGTCACCTGGGCGCTGCGGTTGCCCTTGGCGAGCATCACCATCGAGCCGCCGGCGGCCTGGAACTGCTTGACGTACGAATCCATGCGCCCGGCCGTCGTCGGCCCGAACGAACCGGACGCCATGCCCTCCGGCGTCTTCGCGGGGCCTGCGTAGTAGACCGGGTGGTCCTTGAGGTACTGCGGCATCTCCTCGCCGGCGTCGAGGCGCTCCTTGATCTTCGCGTGCGCGATGTCGCGCGCGACGACGAGCGTCCCCGTCAGCGAAAGGCGAGTCTTGACGGGATGCTTGCTCAGCTCGGCGCGGATCTCGTCCATCGGGCGGCTCAGGTCGATGTCGACGGCGGCGCCCTTGCCGGTCGAGCCCGCGCCGGTTGCCTCGTCGCCGCTCTCGATGAGGTGCGCCTCGGTGACGTCGGGCAGGAACTGCGCCGGGTCGGTCTCGAGCTGCTCGATGAACACGCCCTCGCGCGTGATCTTGCCGAGCACCTGACGGTCGGCCGAGCAGCTGACGGCGATCGCGACGGGCAGCGACGCGCCGTGGCGCGGGAGGCGGACGACGCGCACGTCGTGACAGAAGTACTTGCCGCCGAACTGCGCGCCGATGCCGAAGTTGCGCGTCAGTTCGAGGATCTGCTCCTCGAGCTCCGGGTCGCGGAAGCCGTGGCCGGTGGCGGCGTCACCGGACGTCGGCAGCTCGTCGAGGTACTTCGCGCTCGCGTACTTCGCGGTCTTGAGCGCGAACTCGGCGCTCGTGCCGCCGATGACGACGGCGAGGTGGTACGGCGGGCACGCGGCGGTGCCGAGGCTGCGCAGCTTCTCGTCGAGGAACTCGAGCATGCGCTTGGGGTTGAGGATCGCCTTCGTCTCCTGGTACAGGAACGACTTGTTGGCGCTGCCGCCGCCCTTGGCCATGAAGAGGAACTTGTAGGTGGTCTCGTGGCCCGGCTGGCTGTCGGCGTAGATCTCGATCTGCGCGGGCAGGTTCGAGCCGGTGTTCTTCTCGTCCCACATCGTCAGCGGCGCCATCTGGCTGTAGCGCAGATTGAGTTTCGTGTACGCGTCGTAGACGCCCTTCGCGAGCGACGCCTCGTCGGGAGCGGGGTCGTGCTCGTCACGCGCGACGAGCACCTGCGAACCCTTCTTGCCCATGACGATCGCCGTGCCCGTGTCCTGACACATCGGCAGGACGCCCGCCGCCGCGATGTTCGCGTTCTTGAGCAGGTCGAGCGCGACGAACTTGTCGTTGTTGCTCGCCTCGGGATCGTCGAGGATCTTGCGCAGCTGCGCGAGGTGAGACGTACGCAGGTAGTGCGCGATGTCGTGCATCGCGGTGGCCGACAACGTCTCCAGGGCCGAGGGGTCGACCTCGAGGAAGGTGCGCCCGCCGGGGCCCTCGAGCGTGCGCACCCCGTCGCTCGTCAGCTTGCGGTAGGTGGTCGTGTCCTCGCCGGTGGGCAGCAGGTCGGAGTACGCGAAATCAGCCATGCGTGGAGACTATCGGAGCGCGACGCGGCTGCGGCCCGACGAGCCGGCGGCGCCGCCGTCAGGGCATGCGCGGGTGGGGTGTGAATGCTGACGAAAATCGCAGATGTGGACGCAGATCGCAGGCGGG
>NZ_DCNR01000056.1:0-13631 GCF_002322065.1 Dermacoccus sp. UBA1591
GCACTTGAGCGCAAGAGGATGCGAGTGGTCACGGAGCCGTGGAGATGGTCGTCGCCGGGTGGTCGCCGCCAGGCCACGTCATCAGGCCAGCGTCGCCTTGAGGGCCTCGACGAGCCCCGGCGCGATGTTCGTGCCGATCGCGACCTTGTCGTCATCGTCCTCGGCACGGCGTCGCACGAGGGTGATGATCTCGCCGTTGCGCAGCGCCGCGACGAGCAGGCGCACGTCCTCACGCTGCTCGTGGGTCGCCAGCCGCTGCGCATTCGTCCCGCCGCGACCGAACGTCTCGATCTCGGCCTGCGGCGGCACGATGATGCGCTCGACTGCGAGCGCCACCCCGTCGACGTCCGCCGGCCAAGCCGTGTGCCCTAGCGCCTTCTCGAGGTCGTCACCGCGGATGACGCCCTCCTGCTCGATCGCGGAGAACTCGTCGGGGTCGACGTCGCCGAGCATCGCCGCGAGGGCCGGCTGACGACGCAGCAGCTCACCGTTGCGGGCGAGGGAGAACAGGCGCGCCGGTTGACCCCACCCGTCTGTCGCGACGTGCGCCTCGGTCTCGAGAGCAGCGCGGGTGAGAGGGGACAGCACGGGCTTGACGGCACTCATGCGACCCATCGTAGGGGCGCTCAGCCGCAGCGCGGCAGCCCCTGCGTCGAACCGTCGGCGACGTGCTCGACCGTCGAGATGGCGTCCTTGATCGTCGCGACGCGGTAGACGTCGAGCCCGTTCGGCACGTGGCCCTTCAGTTCGGCGCAGTTGTCGGCCGGGGCGAGGAACGCCGTCGCACCGGCCTGGCGCGCGCCGACGACCTTCTCACGGATGCCGCCGATCGCGCCGACGTCACCGGCTGAGTCCATCGTGCCCGTGCCCGCGATCTGCTTGCCACCGGTGAGCGCACCGGGCGTCAGTTCGTCGTAGATCGCGAGGGCGAACATCGTGCCGGCGCTAGGGCCGCCGACGTCGCCGACGGAGATGTTCACCTTGAACGGCATCGTCGCCTTCGGATTGAGCGTGAGCCCCATGACGGCGCGGTCGTCGACCTTCGTCGTCGGCACGGCGAACGTCATCGCCTTGCCGCCGCGCGTGATGCCGAGCTGCACCTTCTGCCCCGGCGTGACCTTCTTCATCTCGCGCTGCAGCGACAGCGAATCCGCAATCTTCACCCCGTTGACGGAGACGATGACGTCCTTGACGCGCAGCAGCTTCTTCGCCTCGCTCGACGAGTCGGAGATGCCGGCGATCTCGATCATCTCGGGCACGTCGTAGCCCGCCTGACGCGCGGCGACGACCTCGGCCGACGACTGCGACCCCGTCATCTCCGCCTCGTTCTGCTGCTGCACCTGCTCCCGCGTGGTCTGCGGCGCGAACAGCTGCGACTCTTCGTAGATCTGCGCGTGATCGTCGAGTTTCGCGAGCCCGTACTCGATGAGGCTGGGGCGGTTGCCGGGGCCGCCGACCATCGAGACCGTCGTGAAGTGCAGGCCGCCCGAGGTCGGGTAGGTCTTCGCGCCGCTCAGCGTCAACACCTTCTTTCCCTCGAAGGTGCCGAGGGTGTTCGGCGCCGGGCCGGGGCGCAGGATGACGTAGGGCACCTTGATGCCGAAGCCTGCGACCACGGCGAGGAGCACGACGACGAAGATCGCCAGCATCACCTTGGTCCGCGTGCGCATCGACGCCCAGCGTGACGGGCGGCGCTCGGCCGCGTCGACGGTTCGGGAACTCATGGGCGCCTCTCGCTGTTGTACGTCACGAAGGAGTCGAACAGCCGTCATCCTCTCACCTGCCCACAGCGGCGCGGGCGCCCGCTCAGGCCTGCCCGCCGCACGCGCGGCGCCGACGACGGCCGGTAGTGTCGGCTCCAGACGGACACGAACCTCTCGGAAGGTGCGCACCATGGCTGATGACCACAACCCGATGAACCCCTACGGCGGCCGCAAGGACGACGACGAGCGCGGTGACGCGAACGGCGGCGACGGTCTCGAGGAGATGCTGCGCGGCCTCATGGGTGGGGGCACGCCCGACCCGCAGATGATGGATGCGCTGCGCCAGATGGGCATGGGTTCGATGGACCCGGCGCAGATGGGGATGATGCAGGCGCAGCTGCAGGCGATGATGAGCGGCGACTCGGGCTCGGCGTTCAACGAACAGCTCGCGGCGAACGTCGCGCGCCAGGTCGTCTCCGCGGAGGGTGACCCGAGCGTGCCCACCTCGACGAAGAGCGACGTCGCGCAGGTCGCGGCCGTCGCCAACCTGTGGCTCGACGCCGTCACCGACTTCGCCGCTCCCGGCGCCCCGGCCCGTGCCCTGTCGCGCAGCGAATGGGTCGAGGCGACGATGCCGACCTGGCGCAAGGTCGTCGAACCCGTCGCGGGCGGCGTCGGCAACGCCGTCGCAGACGCGATGATGAAGCAGCTCGGCTCGTTCGACGCGAGCGACCTGTCGCAGCTCGGCATCCCCGAGGGCATGTTGCCGCCAGGCTTCGACATCTCCAGCCTCAGCGCTCAGATGACGCCGATGCTCAAGCAGATGAGTGCGCAGATGTTCGGCGTGCAGGTCGGCCAGGCCATCGGCGCGCTCGCGAAGGAGAGCGTCACCGGCACCGAGGTCGGCCTGCCGCTGCTGCGTCCCAACGCCGTCACGATCCTGCCGCACAACGTCGCGTCGTTCGCCGACGGCCTCGAGCTCGACGCCGGCGAGGTGCACCTCTACCTCGCGGTGCGCGAGGCCGCCCGCGTGCGCCTGTACGAGCGCGTGCCGTGGCTCGACGCGGCCCTCATCGCCGCCGTCCAGACGTACGCCGGTGACATCCGCATCGACACCGACGCCATCGAGGAGAAGCTGCGCGACATCGACCCGCAGGACGCCGAGGCCCTGCAGGGAGCGCTCGCCGGCAACCTGTTCTCCCCCGAACCGTCGGATGCGCAGAAGCGCACGCTCGCTCACCTGGAGAACCTGCTCGCTCTCGTCGAGGGGTGGGTCGACGTCGTCACCGACGCCGCGATCGCGCAGCACCTGCCGAACGCCGCGGCCCTCGCCGAGGTCGTGCGGCGCCGTCGCGCCTCCGCCGGCCCGGCCGAGAAGGTCTTCAGCTCGCTCGTCGGGCTCGAACTGCGCCCGCGCCGCCTGCGTGAAGCGGCAGCGCTGTGGACGCAGCTGACCGACGCGACGGACGCCGCCACCCGCGACGGCGTGTGGTCGCACCCCGACCACGTGCCCAGCGCCACCGACCTCGACGACCCGTCGACGTTCATCGCGCGCGCGAGCGGCGAGGAGACTCCCGAGACGGGCCGCGATGAGATGGACGACGCCCTCGACGCGCTGCTGGCCCAGGGGCTCGCCGAGATGGGCGAGTCGAGTTCGGCCGGCGGTGAAGGCTCCGGCGGTTCATCGACGGGCCGATCGTCGTCGGATGACGCGTCGGCCGGTGCCGCGTCCGGTGAGCAGGCCGCCATGAACCCGCGCGACCCGCGTCATGACGGTCTGGCCGACCGCGCGGACGAGGCCCCCGGTGAGGTCGACTCGGCGGGCAGCGCGAAGGGTGGCACGTCGGAGGACGAAGGCGGCGCCGGCGACGGAGACGGCCAGGACGATCCGACGCAGGGTGGAACGCCGGGCGCGTGAACCACTCCACGACATCCGACCACGGGGCCGGGCGGGTCGAGACCCGTTCGGCCCCGTCGTCGCGCGCCGAGCCCGCCATGCCCGAACAGTTCACGGCGCTGCACTCGCAGGCGCTCGCCGACCTGAGCACCTGGACGGCCCCGAGCCCGCCGCAGGAGCAGATGCGCGCCCGCATGGTCGAGACCCTGCGACTCGATGCGACAGCAATGTGGCGTCATCACAGCCGAGCCCACTTCACGACGTCGCTGGTCGTCGTCGATGCCGACGCCCGCCGCGTGGCGCTGACGCTGCACGCGAAGGCGAAGCGGTGGTTCCAGTTCGGCGGGCACCTCGAGTGCGGCGACGCAACGCTCGAGGCGGCGGCCCTGCGGGAGGGCCTCGAAGAATCCGGCCTCGCCGACCTGCGGCTGCTGCCTGGGCTGCTCGCCGTCGACATCCATGCTCTCGACGGGGCGTTCGGATGGTGCACGGAACACCTCGACGTGCGGTACGTCGCCGTGGCAGGCGGCGAATCCCTCACGGTGAGCGACGAATCCGACGATGTGCGTTGGTTCGACGTCGACGCCCTGCCCGAGGATGCCGAACCGGCGCTGCGCGAGGCCATCGCCCTCGCATGCGAGCGCGTCCGCGCCAACCCCGGGCTCTGAGCCCACTCGGCCGCGATCGACGCGGCCGTCACGGCTCCCTCGTCGGGTCGGCGACGTCTCCTTCCTCTTCGCCGAGGTCGTCATCGAGTGACGCCGACGGCGCGGGCGCGGCACGGCGTGCCCCGAACGAGGCGCCGGCGAGGAAGGCCTGGGCGCGTTCGTGCTCCGGGTAGCGGCGCACGATCTCCTGGAAGCGCGGCCCGTGCCCGCGCTCGAGCAGGTGCGTGACCTCGTGCAGGAGCACCGCGTCGACGACGTAGTCGGGCATGCCGACCATCGCGTCGGAGAGCCGGATCGAAGCATCCCCCGGTGAGCACGACGCCCACCTGGTCGTCATGTTCGACACCCACCGCACCGAGGCAGGCTCGGGCGCGCCGGGCACGAAGCGTCGGCTGAGCGCCACGGCTCGCCGCATCAGGGTGTCGTCGTTGCGCTGCGAGCGACTCTTGCGCAGCATCTTGCGCACGAGATCTTCGACGATGCGTGTCTCCTCGCGCGCCGAGAGCGTCGCCGGGGCGAGCACGACGACGACGCCGTCCTCGAAGCGTGCCTGCACGGATCGCGTGCGGCGCGCGCTACGCCGGATCTCGACGTCCTGACCGTCGACGGTGATTCGCGTGGGCGCGGGGGCGGTGGTTCTCGGCATGCCCCGAGGCTATCGACAGCGACTGACAACCCCGGGATCCTGCGTCATCCCCAGGTGTGACGCCTGTGGACGAGCCCTGCGGCGATCTGCGCGCGCGAGGCAGGCTCGAAGACATGACGGGCACGGCCCGTCGTGCTGGATCACCTGCTCTGGTGCGCCGGCCAACCGTTCGCGTGGGCGCCCGACCGTGCCCTCGCCACCCACTCGCCGTCCTCGGTATCCGTCCCATCCGCGTCACCCACCCACAGGAGCCTCTCGTGTCCGACACCGTCATCACGCCGCGTCCCCACGTCGCCGAGCGCCGCGCCCTGCGTCACCTCGTGCTGAACGACCTCGACGACACCTCGCTGCACGCCCTCACCGACCCCGAACCCGGTTCCGGTGCCCCCGCCCACGACGCAGGCTGGCGCGACCTCGTCGCCGCCGTCACCCACCGCCCGCGACGCACGACGCGCACCCTCGTCACCGGTCCTGCGGCGCTCGAACGAGCCGTCCTCGACGTCGTCGCCCCGCTGTGCGACGGGGCCGGGGTGTGGGACGGCCGCGCGAGTGCATCCGCGCCCGATCTGCTCATCGGGGCGCTGCCGTGGCGTTACGAAGAACTGGGTGACGTCCCCGATCTGCCCGGCCCGCTGACCGGCCCGGCGCCAGCCGTCCTGCCGCTCGCGTTCACGGCTCGCACCGTCACCGTCGGCCCCGTCGCTGGCGCAGGCGGCGCGTGCGCCGGGTGCGTCAACCCGGCCTATTCGAGCGGGACGCGGCGCCCAGACGCCGCCCTCAGCCCCGCCCTGTTCGCCTTCGCCGCGGGTGCGGCCGGGTTGTTCGTCCGGGCGTTCGCGGCGGGCAACGTCACGGCCTGCTCGATCAGTCTCACCTTCGACATGGCCGCGCCGCACGTCGAGCACCGCCTGTGGTCGTGCACCCCGACATGCCGAGACGCTGCCTGAGCAGCAGCTCGGGCAGCGTGTCGGGTGCATCGGTACCCCGGGTCATCGCGCGCTTCGGGGCGGGCGGTAGCGCTCACGCGGCGTTCTTGCGCGGACGCCCACGCGGGCGCTTGCGCGGCACGACGACGCCGCGTTCGAACAGCTCACCGCCCCACACGCCCCATGGCTCCTGACGCTCCTTCGCGCCCGCGAGGCACAGCTGCGCCGCGGGGCAGGTGGCGCAGAGCGCCTTGGCGAACTCGACGTCCGCCGGGGACTGCGCGAACCACAGCTCGGGGTCAGCGGTGGCGCACGGCGTGTCGACGTCACCGCCCGCCAGGGGTATCAGGGCGTCGGATATCAGGTCTTCGAACATTGCAGTCATGTCGGTCTCTCGCTCTTGCTCCGGAAAGGATGTGGGCCCCGGTGTCGGGGAGTTTCTGGTGGGGGCCCTGAGCCTCGTTCGCGAAGACGCTCGATGCTGGATCGGTTCGTCACACGAAAGAAGCCGCGGACCCGGGTTCGGATCTCGCGGCTTTCGCTGACGTTCGCAGGTGGCTAGACCACCTGCGCCGTGCAGGAGAGCGGGAAGAACCGAGGGGTGTGGGGGCGACGCTCGGCGCTGAACGGCACGCCCACCTCGTGGAAGATGTGGCGGGCTTCAGAGCCATTGATGCCGGCGGCGTGCAGCCCGGAGCCGATGACGGCCTGGGCAGACGTCTCCCCCGAAAGATCGAGGAGGAACGCCTGAGCGCTCGGGCGCAGGGAAGCACGCAGGGAGGCGGCGTACGTCGTCATCGTCGTGATGATGTCCATGAGGCACCTCCTGGGTCGGCGGTTCGCGTCGGGCGAACTCGGTTCGTTCGTGCGGATCGTTCGCGGCGCACCCAAGGCGCGGCGCGAAGTGGTCTCAGGCTAGCGGCGCCCGCGAGAAGGGAGCAACCGAATTATCGAGAAAGTTCTTCGGCGGCTTCTCAGGCCGGGTCGAAGTCGCCGAAATGCGACGGCTTCTCGACCTCGTCGAGCGGTTTCGCGCCGCCCAGGACGGCGAGGACGGACGCGCCGTACTTGGAGATCTTGGTGTTGCCGACCCCCGCGATGGCGCGCAGGCCGGCGGGGTTCGCCGGCAGCGTCTCGGCGATGGCGACGAGCGTCGCGTCGGTGAAGACGACGAACGCCGGTACCTTGTCTCGCTTCGCGACCGCGGCGCGCCATTCGCGCAGCGCCTCGAACTGGGCCTCGTCATAGGTCGCAGGGCATTCGGTGCAGCGGCCGATCTTGCGCTCGGGCGCGGAGTACAGATCCTTGCCGCAGGTGCGGCACTTCGCCGTCGAGCGCTTGGGGGCGGGCGCGGCGCGCTTCGTCTTCGTCGCCGCGACGACGGCGCCGTCGAGCGAGTCGCCCAGCCCGTCGAGGAAGCGTGACGGGTTGCGCGACGCCCGGCCACCTTCGTGGCGGCTGCGCGAGTAGCTGAGCTGCAGGAAACGGCGCGCACGCGTGATGCCGACGTACATGAGACGCCGCTCCTCCTCGATCGCCTCGGGCGCACTCGCCATCATGATGGGCAGCAGCCCGTCGCTCGCGCCGACGAAGAACACCGCGTCCCACTCGAGTCCCTTGGCCGCGTGCAGCGACGCGAGCGTCACGCCCTCGACCTTCGGCGCGTGCTGCTCGGACGCACGTCGGTCGAGCTCGGCGACGAAGTCGCGCAACCGCGCGCCGGGGACGGTGCGGGCGACGTCCTTGCTCAGTTCCGCGAGGGACTGCAGCGACTCCCACCGTTCACGGCTCGCCCCCGCCGCGGGCGCCTGCTGCGACCAGCCGGCGCCGCTCAGGACGTCGGCGACGACGTCGGGCAACGGTTTCGAGCCGTCGTCGCTGCGGGCCGCGCCGCGCATGAGCAGGACGGCCTTGCGCACCTCGTCGCGGTGGAAGAAGCGTTCACCGCCGCGTATCTGGTAGGGAACGCCGGCGTCGGCGAGCGCCGTCTCGAAGGCCTCGGACTGCGCGTTGGTGCGATACAGGACGGCGATGCCGCTGGCCTTCACGCCGTCGGCGAGGAGCCGCTTGATCTCCTTCGCGACGCCCCGCGCCTCCGCCGGATCGTCGGGGTAGGTGACGAGCTTCGGCGTGACGCCCCCCTCGCGCTGCGCCTGGAGCGTCACGCTGCCGAACGCCTGATCGGCGCGCTTCATCACGTCGTTGGCGAGGCGGACGATGGGCGGGTCGGAGCGGTAGTTGCGCACGAGCTCGACCTTCGCGGCACCCTCGAAGCGCTGGGCGAAGGTGCGCAGATGCCGCGGCGAGGCGCCGGTGAACGAGTAGATCGTCTGCGCCGGGTCACCGACGACGCACAGATCCTTGCGCTCACCGACCCACAGCGACAGCAGGTACTGCTGGACGGTGTTGACGTCCTGGTACTCGTCGACGACGAAGTGGCGGTACTGATCGCGCACCTGACGGGCGATGTCCTCGCGCTCGGCGAGGATGCCGGCGGCCAGGAGCAGGACGTCTTCGAAGTCGATGACGCCGCGCGCGGACTTGACGTCCTCGTAGGCATCGAGCAGTCGCGCCATCGCCGTGACGTCGAGATCGGCGGGCTGACGGCCGGCGCGCCGTGCTGCGGCCGGGTAGGTCTCCGGGGTGAGCATCGAGACCTTGGCCCACTCGACCTCACCGGCGAGGTCGCGCAGTCCGGTGCGATCGACCTGCAGACGCAGCCGCCCCGCCGCCTCGCCGACGAGGCTGCCCTTCGTCCCGACGACCTCCGGCGCGCCCCCACCGATCGCCTGCGGCCAGAAGTAGCGTAGTTGGCTCAGCGCCGCGGCGTGGAAGGTGCGTGCCACGACCTGCGGGACGCCCAACTCGCGAAGGCGCGTGCGCATCTCGCCCGCAGCACGCGCGGTGAACGTCACCGCCAGCGTGCGCTGACCGACGAGAGCGCCCGAGTGCACGCCGTACGCGATGCGGTGCGTGATGGCGCGCGTCTTGCCCGTGCCCGCGCCGGCGAGGACGACCATCGGGCCGAGCGGGTTCGCCGCGACCTCCCGCTGCTGCGGGTCCAGACCCGCGAGCACCGAATCGGCGTCATGCTCGTTCACTGCTCAGGTACTCCTCGAAATGGTCGTTCGTCGCGATGCGGGTGGGCGGGTTGGTCGGTCGGATCGTGCGCCACCGTCACGGGAGCGGCTCACCGTACCAATGCTCGATGAGAGCGCGCGCGATCGACAGGCGCCCCGGCAGCGCGAGGGAACCGTCGGCGAGGCCCTGACGGACGTCGGCGCGCGAGTACCACCCGATCTCCTCGATCTCGCCCTCCTGAGCGCGCAGCGGTGTCGTCACCGCACGCGCGATGCAGCCGATCATGAGGGAGGCGGGAAAGGGCCACGGCTGGCTGCCGAGATAGCGCACGTCGGTGACCTCGACGCCGGACTCCTCGAACGTCTCGCGCGCCACGGCCTGCTCGAACGACTCCCCTGGCTCGACGAAACCCGCGAGCACCGAACGGTGCGGGCCCTTCCAGCGTGGGCCGCGGGCGAGCAGGAGGCGCGAGTCGTCGGGGTCGGACTCGTCGACGATCGCCATGATGACGGCCGGGTCGGTGCGCGGGAAGTGATGCGAACCGTCCGCTTCGCAGCGACGCACCCAGCCCGCCTCGACGACGATGGTGGGCGCCCCGCAGCGCGGGCAGTGCGTGTGCGTCGCATGCCACTGGGCCAACGCGACGGCCGCGGTGACGCAGGCGAGGTCGTCGCCCGACAGTTCGAGCCCGATGTCGCGCAGGGTGCGCCACGACGGCGCGTCGTCGCCGTCATCCTCCGAAGTCGTGGCGGTAGCCGCGTTGCCAGGGCGCTCCCCCGTCGGCGCAGGGACCGGTGCGTCGTCCTGCGGGCGAAGCACGGCGAGCGCGGGGCCGTGGGACGTCTGACCGAGGTAGAGGACGACACCGCCGGTGTCGAACCACTGCCGATCCTCGGCCTGTGGTGCGCGCCAGAGCAGCTGGGTGCGCCGTTGCGGCACCGAGGCGCCGCGCACGTCGAGGACCCGCGTCGTCGCGACGGCGAGCAGCCGCTCGATGAGATCCGGTTCGGAGCGCCGCAGCGCATCACGGTCGACGACGGCGTCGCCGAGGACGAGATCGGGCAAAGGTCGCGTGGCGTCGGGCATGCCTCCCAGGCTAGACGCCACCTCCGACATACGGTGTGGGGGTGATGCGCTCGCCCCTGCTCCTCGCCGCCCTCGCCGACGCCGCCGTGCCCGGAATCCGCCCCATCAAGGTCGAAGGCCTGCCCGTGCCGGCCGGCGACCTCTACCAGAGTGCCCACATCACGGGCGCCGACGGCCGGGTCTGGCTCGTCCGCTCCGCGCTGACTGGAGCCGCAGGCGCCGAACTCGCCGCATCCGACGCCCTCGTGCAATTGCTCACGCGACGCGTCGACTTCGACGTGCCCCGCGTCGAGGGCTCCGCCCGCCCGAAGGAGGGATCGGCCGTCGCCGTCTACGCGCGCCCCCGCGGCAGGGCGCTCGACTGGCGCCACCTCGCCGGACGCTCCGCCGCGGCGCGTGCCCTCGGCCAGGCGCTCGCGCACCTGCACGGCGTCGACCCGCGCGTCGTCGAGGAGGCCGGCCTCGCCACCTACGACGCCGACACCTACCGTCAGCGTCTGCGCGCCGACGTCGATCGCGCCGCCGCGACGTCCCGGGTGCCGTCGGCCCTCATCGCCCGCTGGCGCGAGGCCCTTGACACGCCGGCGTTGTGGCGCTTCTCGACGACGGTGACGCACGGGCCGCTGCGCGGCGCCGACGTCCATGTCGACGAGGGTGAGGTGAGCGCCATCAGCGGCTGGGAGCATGCCGGCGTCGCCGACCCCGCGCGCGACTTCGCGCTGCTGTGGAACTCTGCGCCGCAGCAGGCGTTCGACACCGTGTTCGAGGCCTACGCCGCAGAACGCGCCGAGCGGCCCGACCCGAACCTGGAGCGCCGCATCCGGCTCATGGGCGAGATGGAACTCGCGTACGCGCTGCTCGCAAGCCGCACGATGGGCGACGACGCGCGCGTCGAGCGTCACGCCGCGGCGCTCGAGGAACTCGCCTTCGAGGTGGAGGGCGACTCGAGTCTCCTGCCGCCGGCGCGCCGTGCGGGCACGGCGCCGATCGACCTCGTCCCCCCGCTCGACCCCGCCGACATCGAGGTCGTCGACGCCGAGGTCGGCGAGGAGGACGCCACCGTCGAGATCCCCGTGCGCCTGGCCCCGGAGCGAGAGGACCGCTCCGAGCACGCGGGCGCCACGCGCGTCGATGGCGACGCCGCGCGCACCCGACTGCCTCACGGCTCGTCCGAGGAGCCCGCGGCCTCGAGCGACGACTCGGCAGGCGCCGTCGCCGACGAATCGTCCGGCGGGAACGCGAGATCCCGCTGACCGCTCGGGCCGCACCCGCGGGACGCCCCGCCTCCGCGACCCGAGCGCGACAAGCACCGCCGTCAGCCCCCGACCGACCCGAGAAGCTCCTCGAGGTCGCGCTGCGACGCAACGCCGGGGCGATACGTCTCCCCCGTGGCGGCGTAGAAGAACGCGGCGTCGACGTCCTCGGGATCCAGGCCGCGCAGGCGCGCGTAACCGAGGGCGTAGGCGGCGAGCTGCAGCGAGCGATGACGCAGGGTCGGCCCCGCCGGCTTGGCTCCGGTCTTCCAGTCGACGACCGTGAACCCGCCGCCGTCACGCGCGAAGACGGCGTCGATGCGGCCGCGCACCGCGTACCCGGCGACGACGGTCTCGAGGGCGACCTCGACGTCGACCGGCACCCGATCCGCCCACTCGCTGGCCAGGAAGTTGGTCTGCAGCACGGGCAGCATCTCGTCGGCGGCCACGTCCTCGTCACCGAAGCCAGGCAGTTCGTCGAGGTCGACGAGGGCCGCAGCACCGTAGTGCCGCTCCACCCAGGCGTGGAACGCCGTACCGCGCCGCGCCGCCACCGCCGGTTCACTCGGCATCGGGCGCCGTAGGCGCCGCGCGAACAGGTCCTTGTCGCTCGCGAGTGCGACGAGCTGGGAGGCGGACAGGTGCGAGGGCAGCACGACGTCGCTGCGCAGCCGGGTGCGTTCGCGCTGTCGTTCGGCCAGGAGCAACTCCATCTCCTGCTCCCTGTCCTCGATCGTCCCCTCCAACCCGAGCGCCAGTTGCCCGGTCGGCGCGAGGGCCTCCCCGTTCTGCAGCCGGGTGCGCAGCGCGCGCACCTGGTCCGCGGCAGGGACGAGGTGGGCGCGTTGGTCGGCCATCGCGTCGAGCGGCCACGTCGCCGTCAGGACGTCGGCGTCGAGCGGGTTGCTGGGGCGCTCGCCGTCGACCTGCGTCGGCGGCATCTGCTCCCAGTGCAGACGCTCGATGCTCGCGCCGAGATCGGGTTCCTCGAGCAGTTCGGTGAGGAAACGAGACGTCTCGCGCGGGGTCGTGCCGCTCGCGTACCAGATCGGAGCGGTGAGCAACATGGTGCTGCGCGCGCGGGTGAAGGCCACGTACGCAAGACGGCGCTCCTCCGTCACCGCGTGCTTAAGGCCCTGCTCGCAGAACTCGGTGAACCGGTCGGCCAGCTCGTCGGAATCCTCCGCACCCGTGACGGCGAGGGCGGGCAGCCCCTCCCTGTCACCGCGCAGATCGTAGGGGATCGACTGAAGACCACTCAGCCAGCCGCGCGCCTTGTGCGGCTTGTACTGCCACTGCTCGCCCTCGGCCCGCGTCGAACCGCCGAGGCTCGGAAAGACCCCTTCGACGAGGCCGGGCACGACGACGACGTCCCACTCGAGCCCCTTCGCGGCGTGCACGGTGAGCACCTGAACCGCATGCGGGTTGACCTCGATGGCGGGCATCTCCAGGCCGCGTTCCTCCTGCCGGGCCGCGTCGAGCCACTCGAGGAACCCCCCGAGCGTCGGACGTTGGGCCTGGACCGAGAACGTCCCCGCGATGTCGGCGAAGGCGTCGAGGTGGGCCCGGGCGCTCGACGGGTCGTACCCCGGGCGGGCAAGCACCTCGATGTCGAGACCGAGCACGCGTTCGGCCTCCCCGACGAAATCGGCGAGCGGCAGCCCGGAGAGCAACCGGAGGCGTTGCACCGACGTGTGAAACCCCCGCAGCCGCTCACGGGCGACGTCGGAGAGGTACTCGCCGTCGCGCCCACGCCATGACGCGTCGGGCAGTTCGCCGATCGCCTCGACGAGGCTCACCTCGTCCCGCGTGTCCTGCGCGAGGTCGCGCTCCGCCCGCGCACCGCGCCTGGCCGCCTCCCCATCAGGCCCGGGTACAGGCTCAGACGGCGCGCCCTCGCCGGCGTCGGATTCGCTGCTCGCCGGTTCGGCGCTGCCGCCCTCGGCGCGCTCCTCGGTGGCTGCCGCGGCGTCGTCCTGGTGTCGCTGGTGCAACTCCTTGGCCCACGACCCGAGCGCTGCGATGTCGGCCGCACCGAGACGCATCGCCGGGGAGGTGAGCAGGCGCATGAGATGGTCGCCGCGGCTCGGGTCGTCGACCACCCACAGCATCGAGACGAGGTCGACGATCTCGGGGGTCTGCAGCAGGCCACCGAGCCCGACGGCCTCCGCGGGGACGCCCGCGTCGTGGAGGGCATCCAGCATCGGCACGAACTGAGATCGCTTGCGGCACAGCACCGCAGCGGTTCGGGGCGCCTCGCCCGGACGCAGTGGACGGCGTCGTTCGGCCACCCACTGCGCGACGGCGCGTGCCTCGTCCGCCTCCGTCAGGTAGCGGGCGGCGGCCAGGGCGCCGGGGCCTGCGTCGGGGC
>NZ_DCNR01000058.1:0-1016 GCF_002322065.1 Dermacoccus sp. UBA1591
CGCGCAGCCTGCCCTGGCGCCGCATCCTCACCCTCGCCCTCGCGCTCGTCGTGTTCTACATGGTCGACATCGCCGTGACGACGTGGGCGCCCACCTACCTGCACCACACCTTCGCCTCACCGGCCTCGCTCGTCGCCGTCGCCACCCTGCCGTACCTCGTGTGCTCGCTGCTCAGCCGCAGCTGCGGCGACTGGCTGACGGCGCGGCTCGGCCCCGCGGCGCTCGTCGCGCCGTTGTCGTACTCGGTGGCCGCGCGCCTCGCCCGCGACGCACACCCGGAGGCGGACGCGGCGTCCGTCCAAGCCGGCAGCGACGCGATCAACGCGCGCTTCAACCAGTTCAACTACGTCGGCGCCCTGCTCGGAGCCGTGCTGACGGGGACGGGCGCGCTCGGCGACACGTCCCTGCGCTACGGATTCGCCGTCCCGATGGTGCTCGTCCCCGGCCTCGTGGGGGCTGTCGCGCGCGTTCCGGCTGGCCTGAACGGTCGGTGGCGGCGGCCAGGTCGGGGAGTTCGTTCGGCGCCGGTAGACTGCTCGGCCTATGAGTACCTCGGCTGCAGAGCACCTCTCACCCGCCTTCCCGGAGCGCGCCGCGTGGGGTACCGCGGGCAAGCTGCGCGCCTGGCAGGCCGGTGCGCTGGAGCGGTACCTGAGCACCGATCCGCGCGATTTTCTCGCCGTCGCAACCCCCGGCGCCGGCAAGACGACGTTCGCGCTGCGCCTCGCGACGGAGCTGCTGGGGCGCGGCATCGTCAAGAAGGTGACGATCGTCGCGCCGACCGAGCACCTCAAGACGCAGTGGGCCGACGCGGCCGCGCGCGTCGGCATCCAGATCGACCCGAGGTTCACGAACCGTCAGGTCGATGAGGCGTCCGACTACGACGGGGTCGCCCTCACCTACCAGGGCGTCGCGAGCAACCCCGAGGTGCACCGCATCCGCACCGAGCGCACGCCGACGCTCGTCATCCTCGACGAGGTGCACCACGGCGGCGACAACAAGAGCTGGGGCGAGGC
>NZ_DCNR01000058.1:1275-19413 GCF_002322065.1 Dermacoccus sp. UBA1591
GCGAGCGACTACGCGTACGGCTACGCCGAGGCGCTCGCCGACGGCGTCGTCCGGCCCGTGCTGTTCATGGCCTACGGCGGCAACATGCGATGGCGCACCCGGGCCGGCGACGAGATCGCGGCGCGTCTCGGCACACCGATGACGAAGGACGCCATTGCAGGCGCCTGGCGCACCGCGCTCGACCCGAACGGCGCGTGGATCCCGTCCGTGCTTCAGGCCGCCGACAAGCGCCTGTCGGAGGTGCGACGTCACGTGCCCGACGCGGGCGGCCTCGTCATCGCCTCGAACCAGACGGCCGCGCGCGCCTACGCGCGCACGCTCGAGGCGATCACTGGCACCAAACCGACCGTCGTGCTCTCCGACGACGCGGGCGCGAGCTCCCGGATCGAGGACTTCGCCAAGAGCAGCGAGCGGTGGATGGTCGCCGTCCGCATGGTCTCCGAGGGTGTCGACGTGCCGCGTCTTTGCGTCGGCGTCTACGCGACGTCGACGTCGACGCCGCTGTTCTTCGCCCAGGCCGTCGGACGCTTCGTGCGCGCCCGCAAGCGCGGCGAGACGGCGTCGGTGTTCCTGCCGACCGTGCCGATCATCCTCGAGCACGCCTCGCGTCTCGAGGAGCAGCGCGACCACGCCCTCGACCGTCCGCAGCGCGCGGGGGAGAACCCCGAGGACAACATGTGGTCGGAGGAGGAGGGGCTGCTCGCCGAGGCCAACCGTGAGGAGAAGGC
Source organism: Dermacoccus sp. UBA1591 (assembly GCF_002322065.1). Taxonomy (NCBI): domain Bacteria; kingdom Bacillati; phylum Actinomycetota; class Actinomycetes; order Micrococcales; family Dermacoccaceae; genus Dermacoccus; species Dermacoccus sp. UBA1591. The sequence continues at coordinate 2,004 of NZ_DCNR01000058.1, forward strand.
CTCCGGGATGCTCGCCGACGACGGCACCTTCGAGGCGCTCGAGTCGCAGGCCGAGTTCGACCACGTCCTGTTCGACGCGCAGCAGTGGGGCATGGGCGGTGACGTCGGCAGCGAGGACGAGCAGGAATACCTCGGCTTGCCCGGTCTGCTCGAGCCCGATCAGATGGCGAGCCTGCTGCGTGAACGTCAGGCCAAGCAGGCCAAGGCCGGGCGCACGCGACGCACCGACGACGACGAACCCGTCGCCGCGCACCGTGCCCTCGCCAAGCAGCGCAAGGAGCTCAACGGCCTCGTCGCGCAGTACGCGCGCAAGAGCGGCCAGCCGCATGCCGTCATCCACAACGACCTGCGTCAGCAGTGCGGGGGGCCGACGCTCGACAAGGCCTCCTCCGAACAGGTCGGCGAACGCATCGAGTTGATCCGTCGCTGGTTCGTCGGTCGGCGCTGAGCCTGCGAGGCCCTCAGCCCGCGAGGCCCTCAGCATGCGGGTGTCATGTGGGATGCAGTGCGGTACGAGGCACTGCCTGCCTGGCTCATCCGCACGGCTCATCGCGCCCGGCGCGTCATGCCGGGGCGGATAGGGTAGACGCATGACTGAGCAGCCGCACGCGCCCGTTTCGTCGGGCTGGTACGACGACCCCCGCGACGCCACCCAGCTGAGGTACTGGGACGGCATCCTGTGGACCGAGCGCACCATGCCGAAGCTGCGCCCGGGCCTCGACCACGTCGGGGAGGCTCGCCCGGTCCAGCACCTCGACGCACCGCCGCGCCGTGACGGCGAGCCGCGCACCTATCCGGCTCACTGGGGCCCCGAGGGCAGCGGGGAGCAGCAGCATCGCTTCGGTGCCCCGCAGCCGCGGGCTCATGATCAGCGCCCGACGGCGTTCGGAACGAGCGCGGGGGAGCCGTCGGGGGTGTGGCGCCGCTTCTTCGCCTACTTCCTCGACCGCATCATCTTCGGGGTGCCCGTCACCCTCGCGATGCTGCCGTTCCTGCACTCGTGGATCGACGAGTTCCGCGACTTCATCGACGAGGCGAGCACCGCCGCGAGCAACGGTGGGCAGATGCCGGCCTTCCCCGACGACCTGACGTCGCCGCCGCTCGTGTTGGCGCTCGCGCTGTTCGTGGCGGGATTCGTCTACGACACCCTGATGACGTCACTGCGCGGTGCGACGCTCGGCAAGTCGGCGCTCGGCATCCGCGTGGCGCCCATCGAGGAGGGCGACCCCCGCTCGCCGCAGAAGTTGCCGATGGCACGCAGCGCCGTGCGCGCTCTCATCAAGTACGTGCCGGATCTGATGTCGCTCGTCGCCGTGCTCGCCGGCATCGCGGGCCTGCTGCAGATCGCGATCCTGCTGTGGGCGCTGAGCAACCGCCTCCGTCAGGGCCTCGACGACCTCGCGGCGCGCAGCGTCGTGCGCCGCACCCGCTGACCCCGCCCCACCTGCGTTTTTCGTCCACCTTCGCGAATCCCGTCCACATCGGCGATTCTCGTCCATCTTCGTGCCCGGCACGCGGGCCGCGTTCTCAGCCGACGACGGGTTGACCGACGAGCTCGACGCCCGCGTCGCGCATGGTCGTGAGCGCCGCGTCGGTGCTGTCGGCTGCGACGCCGGCCGTCATGCCGAGCAGCACGCGCGTGCCGAAGCCTTCGCTGACGGCGTCGAGCGCGGTCGCGCGGACGCAGTGGTCGGTCGCGATGCCGACGACGTCGACGCTGCCGACGCCCGCGTCACGCAACCAGGAGGCGAGCGACTCATCGCCACCGGCGAAAGACCCCTCGAATCCTGAGTAGGCCGCGGCGTACCTGCCCTTGGGGAAGATCGCGTCGAGCCGATCGACGGCGGGCGCGAATCCGTCGTGGAACGCCGCGCCGTCGGACTCGGCGCGGCAGTGCACGGGCCACGAGTCGCGGTAGTCGGGGGTCTCGCTCCAGTGCTCGCCGGGGTCGACGTGCCAGTCCTGCGTCGCGACGACGACGTCGTAATCGGCGAGCGCGACGTAGTCGGCGATCGCCGCGGCGACCTGGGCGCCCCCGGCCACGGCGAGCGAACCGCCCTCGCAGAAGTCGTTCTGCACGTCGACGACGACGAGTGCCCGGCGCGTGCCGGCATCAACGTTCGGCGCGCTCATCGCTGCGTCACCCCGCCCAAACCGGGACCCTCGTACCGGGTCGGGATGACGGGCTCACCGCGCGACATCTGACGCGCCTTCGCGGGCAATTCCGCGCGGGAACGCTCGTACACCGCGCGGGCGCTCGCGGCGTCCGTCGGCGCGACGACCTCGCCGTTCCTGACGAGCGGGACGAGCAGCGCACGGTCGTCGCCGTCGTCGACCGGCTGCTCGCCGATGCCGATGATCTCGGCCTCGGCCACTCCCTGTGCGTTTCGGCGACGCAGCGCCCACTTGCGTCCGCCGACGGAGATTTTGTCCTTGCTCTTCTTCGCGACGTCGATCATCTGGCCGTCGTCGCCCGCGTGCTGGACGAGCTTGTAGACCATGCCGGCCGTCGGCGCGCCGGAGCCGGTGACGAGGGAGGTGCCGACGCCGTACGCGTCGACCGGCCCGGCTGCGAGGGCGGCGATGGCGTACTCGTCGAGGTCGCTCGTCACGACGATCTTCGTGCTTGTGGCACCGAGTGAGTCGAGCTGCTCGCGCACCTCGCGGGCCTGCACGAGCAGGTCGCCGGAATCCAGACGCACCCCACCGAGTTCGGTGCCCGCGACCTCGACGGCGATCTTGACGGCGTTCTTCACGTCGTAGGTGTCGACGAGCAGCGTCGTGTCCTTGCCGAGCGAGTCGACCTGCGCGGTGAACGCGGCGCGCTCGTCGTCGTGCAGCAGCGTGAACGCGTGCGCCGACGTGCCCGTCGTCGGCACGTCGTAGCGACGTCCCGCCTCGAGGTTGGAGGAGGCCGCGAACCCCGTGATGTACGCGGCGCGCGCGGCTGCGACCGCTGCCTCCTCGTGCGTGCGACGCGAGCCCATCTCGATGCACGGACGGCCGTCGGCGGCGAGCATTATGCGCGACGCAGCGGCGGCGACGGCTGAGTCGTGGTTGAGGATCGACAGGATCAACGTCTCGAGGATCACGCCCTCGGCGAACGTCGACTCGACGACGACGAGCGGCGAGCCCGGGAAGTAGCACTCACCCTCGGCGTAGCCGTGGATGTCACCGGAGAAGCGGTAGTTGGCGAGCCACTCGAGCGTCGGCTCATCGACGACGGCGCGTCGACGCAGGTCGTCGATCTCGGCCTCGGTGAACCGGAACTCTTTCAACGCCTCGAGAAAACGACCCGTGCCCGCGACGACGCCGAAGCGGCGGCCGTCGGGCAGGCGGCGGGCGAAGACCTCGAAGACGCTCTTGCGGTGGGCCGCACCGGAGCGCAACGCCGCCTGGAGCATCGTGAGCTCGTAGTGGTCGGTGAGCAGGGCCGTCGAGGCCGAGATGGTGGAAGTCACGTATCGAACTCTAAGGTGGTTGACGTGTCGATCGCGCCTCCAGACATCGATTTCGAGCAACTGGCCAAGCAGCTCGCCGACCCCGACCCCCAGGACGTGGGGGAGCGGGCGTGGGTGACGCTCGTGTGGAACGACCCCGTCAACCTCATGAGCTACGTCAGCTTCGTGTTCCAGGACTACTTCGGCTACTCCCGCGAGGAGGCCGAGCGGCTCATGATGCAGGTGCACACCGAGGGCCGCGCCGTCGTCAGCAAGGGCAGCCGCGAGAAGGCCGAGGCCGACACGATCGCCATGCATGGCTACAGCCTGTGGGCGACCTACGAGCAGGAGGGCTGATGGCCGAGGCATTCCGGCGTGACCCGTCCGACGAGCGGCGCATCGTCGGACGTCTCGACGACGTCGAACGCGCCGTCGTCGTCGATCTCATGCACCAGACGAGCGTCCTGCTCTCCGACGGTAGTGACGACGCACCCGACGCGCCGCGCGGCACCGACGAGGACGAGCTGTTCGCGGCGCTCGGACGCTCTATGAGCGCCCGGGAGGCTCCACGCGACCCGGCGCTTCGTCGGCTGCTGCCCGACGGTGTCAAGGACGATGACGGCGCGGCCGCCGAGTTCCGCCGCCTCACCGAGGCCTCCTTGCGCGATCGCAAGCTGCGTAACCTCGCTACGGCGATGACGGCGTTCGAGCGCGCGGGTGCGAACGTCGACCTCGCGCAGGCGATGAGCGCCGGCGAACCCCGCGACATCGTCCTCGACGAGGCCGAGGCGCGCGCGACGATGATGGCGCTGACGGACGTGCGGCTCGTGCTCGCCGAGCGCCTCGGCGTGCGCACCGATGCGGATGCCGACGCACTCGTCGAACAGGTCGAGCGTGGGCAGGTGCCGAGCGACGAGGAACAGCTCATGGCCGCCTACTACGACTTCCTCACCTGGCTCGCCGAATCGGTGACGCTCGCGGTGATGCGCGAGGCCTGAGGCGCAGCGCAACGGCCGTCTACGATGGAGACATCATGAGCGACTCGACTGCCACCTCAGCCCCCACCCCCTCGACGCCCGGCGAGACGAGCCCCGGCGCCGTCCGTCTGCGCGTCGCGCCGTCGCCGACGGGTGACCCGCACGTCGGCACCGCCTACATGGCGATGTTCGACCTTGCGTTCGCGCGTCAGCAGGGCGGAAAGTTCGTCCTGCGCATCGAGGACACCGACCGGGCGCGCTTCCAGGCCGATTCCGAGCAGCAGATCTTCGACACGCTGCACTGGCTCGACCTGAACTGGGACGAGGGCCCCGACGTCGGCGGCCCGTACGCGCCGTACCGTCAGAGTGAGCGGCTCGACACGTACAAGCCGTACGTCGACAAGCTCATCGACGAGGGCAAGGCGTACTACTGCTACTGCACGAGCGAGCGGCTCGCCGAGATGCGCGAGCTCCAGCAGAAGCAGAAGCTGCCGACCGGCTACGACCGTATGTGCTACGGCAAGTCGCGTGAGGAGCGCGCCGCCGAGCCCGGCTTCAGCGAGAACCCCGTCGTGCGCATGTTCATCCCCGACGACGCGCCGCTCGTGTTCGACGACCTCATCCGAGGCGAGGTCAAGGCGCCCCGCCCGGACGATCAGGTCATCATGAAGGCCGACGGTTTCCCGACGTACCACCTCGCCGTCGTCGTCGACGACCACGAGATGGGCATCACGCACGTCGTGCGCGGTGAGGAGTGGATCAGCTCGACGCCGAAGCACATCCTGCTCTACCAGGGCCTCGGCCTCGAGCCGCCGAAGTTCGCGCACATGCCGCTGCTGCGCGATGAGAAGAAGGCGAAGATCTCCAAGCGCAAGAGCCCGTGGGCGCGCCTCACGTGGTTCAAGGAGCAGGGTTACCTGCCGGAGGCGCTGCTCAACTTCCTCGCGCTGCTCGGCTACCCGCCGATCATCGAGGCGGACGGCACCGAGCGCGAGGTGTTCACCTTCGAGGAGTTCAGCGAGAACTTCGAGTGGAGCAAGGTCAACACCGTCGGCCCGATCTTCAACCTCGACAAGCTGAACTGGCTCAACGGTCACTACATCCGCGAGCTCGAGCCTCGCGACTTCGCCGCGCGTATCCTGCCGTTCCTCGTCGCGGACGGCGTGCTGCCGGAGCAGCCGTCGCTGCCGCAGCTGGGTCGCCTCAACCTCGTCGCCGAGCTGATCCAGACTCGCATCAACCTGCTGTCGGAGGCGACGCCGCTCGTCGCACCGTTCTTCACCGACGACGCCGAGCTGCCCATCGCGGACGACGCCCGTGCGCAGCTCAAGGAGACGGCCCCGCAGGTGCTAGACGCCGCCATCGCGGCCCTGGAGCCCATCTCGGGTTCGCTCGGCAAGCCTGACGGCACGGGCATCGAGTGGGTGCACGAGCGCATCGAGGCCGCGTTGCGCGAGGCCGTCGTCGACGGCCTGGGCATCAAGCCGAAGTTCGCCTTCGGCCCGTTGCGCACCGCCGTGTCCGGTCAGCGGATCTCACCGCCGCTGTTCGAGTCGATGGAGATCCTCGGCAAGCACTCGACGATGGAACGCTTGAAGAACCTGCGCGCGAGCCTGTGATCGACCGGGGCGCGCCTGCCTGTCGGCCCTGACGGATGCGTCAGGGTCGGCGCGGCAGGGCGCCGGTCGATTTGTCGTCCCGGGAAACCTCCGGTAAAGTTTTCACTCGGTTCGGGGAACGAACGGAAGGCCTCGCGAGGCGCGCTGTTCGATCACTGCAACCCCCATTGGGGTATGGTGTAATTGGCAACACGGATGATTCTGGTTCATTTGTTCTAGGTTCGAGTCCTGGTACCCCAGCGCAGATCGCTTGTGCAGAAGGTGACGCCCGCGTCACGCGCGCACAGAGTGATTTCGGGAAAACGATGACATGAGTTAAAGTTTTCCTCGCTGCTGAAGGGCCGAAAGGTTGACGAAGCAGGCCATGGCCCCGTTGTGTAGTGGCCTAGCACGCCGCCCTCTCAAGGCGGTAGCGCGGGTTCGAATCCCGTCGGGGCTACATCGAGACAAGAAATCCTCACCGTAGAAATGCGGTGGGGATTTCTTGTTTGCCTTCTCTTTCTGTCGCCGTCTCGGCTCAGACCGACCTTTTTCGGGTCCTGATCATTCGTGCGCTCGAATGCGGGATCCAGGAATCGCCACCGGACGGCCGCAGGTCACGTGCACCTGCCCAAGGGCATCGTCGCCAGAGGTGGATCAGCGCGTCGTGGGTGGTGCGACGCTCTTCTGCTGCGCGGCGGCGCGCGCGAGCACCTCCGTCAGCTTGTTGGCGCCGGCGACGACCGTTGCGGCGTGCAGCCGCCCGGGCTGACGGGAGACGCGCTCGACGGGGCCGGAGATCGAGACGGCGGCGATGACGCGGCCGCTGGGCGAGCGCACCGGCGCGGAGACTGACGCGACGCCCTGCTCGCGCTCGCTCACCGACTGAGCCCATCCGCGGCGGCGCACGCCGGAGAGCATCGTCGCGGTGAACTTGGAGCCCTGCAGGCCACGGTGCAGACGGTCGGGCTCCTCCCAGGCGAGCAGCACCTGGGCCGCTGAGCCGGCCTGCATCGACAGCGTCGCGCCGACGGGGATGGAATCGCGCAGACCCATCGGGCGATCGGCGGCCGCCACGCAGATGCGCTGGTCGCCCTGGCGGCGGAAGAGCTGGGCGCTCTCGTTCGTGTGGTCGCGCAGCGCGCCGAGGACGGGCCCGGCGGCGGCGAGCAGGCGGTCCTCACCGGCGGCGGCGGCGAGTTCGACGAGTCGGGGGCCGAGGACGAAGCGTCCCTGCATGTCACGGGCCACGAGGCGGTGATGCTCCAGCGCGACCGCGAGGCGGTGGGCGGTCGGGCGAGCGAGGCCGGTGGCTGCGACGAGCTGGGCGAGGGTGGAGGGCCCTGCCTCGAGGGCGGAGAGCACGACTGCAGCCTTGTCGAGGACTCCGACGCCACTTGAATTGTCCATGTACTGATATTGCAGTCTCATGAACCGAGACGCAAGTCCGGTCCGCCGGTAAAAGGGTAACGCTTGTCGCAGAACGGTGTCTCGTGGGTCGGACGACCCGTCGATCGAAGGAGGATGACGTGGGTTCCACGTTGGCCGAGAAGGTGTGGCAGCAGCATGTCGTGCGAAGCGCGGAGGGCGAGCCCGACCTGCTCTACATCGACCTTCACCTGCTCCACGAGGTCACGAGCCCGCAGGCGTTCGACGGGCTGCGGCTCGCGGGGCGCACCGTGCGTCGCACCGACCTCACGCTCGCCACCGAGGACCACAACGTCCCGACGACGCCGGGCCCGATCACCGACCTCGTCAGCCGCACCCAGGTCGAGACGCTGCGCCGCAACTGCGAGGAGTTCGGCATCCGCCTGTTCCCGATGGGCGACGCCGAGCAGGGCATCGTCCACATCATCGGCCCGCAGCTGGGCCTCACCCAGCCCGGCGCGACGATCGTCTGCGGCGACAGCCACACCTCGACGCACGGTGCGTTCGGCGCGCTCGCGTTCGGCATCGGCACGAGCGAGGTCGAGCACGTCCTCGCGACGCAGACGCTGCCGCTCAAGCCGTTCAAGACGATGGCGATCACCCTGGAGGGCGACCTGCCGGACGGCGTCAGCGCGAAGGACATCATCCTCGCCGTCATCGCCGAGATCGGCACCGGCGGCGGCCAGGGCTACGTCCTCGAGTACCGCGGCAAGGCGATCGAAGCGCTGTCGATGGAAGCGCGCATGACGATCTGCAACATGTCGATCGAGGCGGGCGCCCGCGCCGGCATGGTGGCGCCCGACCAGACGACGTTCGACTACCTGGAAGGCCGCCCCCATGCGCCGCAGGGCGCCGAGTGGGATGACGCGGTCGAGGCGTGGAAGCAGCTGCGCACCGACGACGACGCGGTGTTCGACGCCGAGGTCGTCATCGACGCGACGAAGCTCGCGCCGTTCGTCACCTGGGGCACCAACCCGGGCCAGGGCCTGCCGCTGACGGCGGCCGTGCCCGACCCCGAGCAGATGGGCGACGACTCGGAGAAGGACGCCGCCGCGAGCGCCATCGAGTACATGGGGCTGAGCGTCGGTCAGCCGCTCAAGGAGATCGCGATCGACACCGTCTTCCTCGGTTCCTGCACCAATGGGCGGCTCGAGGATCTGCGCGCCGCGGCGGACGTGCTACGCGGGCGCAAGGTCGCCGACAGCGTGCGCATGCTCGTCGTGCCCGGTTCGGCGAAGGTGCGTCTCGACGCCGAGGCGGAGGGGCTCGACGCCGTCTTCACCGACGCCGGCGCCGAGTGGCGCCTGCCCGGCTGCTCGATGTGCCTCGGCATGAACCCCGATCAGCTCGAGCCGGGGGAGCGCAGCGCGTCGACCTCGAACCGCAACTTCGAAGGGCGCCAGGGCAAGGGCGGACGCACGCACCTCGTCAGCCCACAGGTCGCCGCGGCGACCGCCGTCACCGGCACGCTTGCCTCGCCCGCCGATCTGTGACCCGCTGAGCCGTCAGGAGACATCGATGGACAAGTTCACCACCCACACCGGCGTCGGGGTGCCGCTGCGCCGCAGCAACGTCGACACCGACCAGATCATTCCAGCCGTCTACCTCAAGCGCGTCACCCGCACGGGCTTCGAGGACGGGCTGTTCTCCGCATGGCGCAAGGACCCGTCGTTCGTGCTCAACACCGAGGCCTACCGCGACGGTTCGGTCCTGGTCGCAGGCCCCGACTTCGGGACGGGCTCCTCGCGCGAGCATGCCGTCTGGGCGCTCATGGACTACGGCTTCCGCGTCGTCATCAGCTCGCGCTTCGCCGACATCTTCCGCGGCAACTCGGGCAAGGCCGGCCTGCTCACCGCGCAGGTCGAGCAGGGCGACGTCGAACTGCTGTGGAAGTACCTCGACAACGAACCGGGCGCGCAGATCACGGTCGACCTGGGCTCGCGCACGATCCACGCGGGGGAGCTCGTCGTGCCGTTCGCTGTCGACGACTACATCCGCTGGCGCCTCATGGAGGGCCTCGACGACATCTCGCTGACGCTGCGTCACGAGGACGACATCGAAGCGTTCGAAGACGCTCGTCCGAGTTGGAAGCCGTCGACGCTCGTCCGATAGGTGATATCGCGCTGACCGCCGCGCGGGAGGCCTCGCGCTCGTGGCGCGCGTGTGTGAGGTGCGACGCCCGGGGAGGTGTCTGCGAATCGCTTACGGCCGCAACTTGGTCGGGCGACCGCCATGATGATCTATGACGATCGGCCTACGCCTGTTCGGTGCGTGGGCGCCGCACGGCGGACGACGAAGACTTCACCCAATGGACGGGGATGCAACCACTCGGTACCGTTGGCCCACGTCGAGACGCAGGACGGGATCGAGCCGTGACGGACGGACGAGAAGGGGTAGGACGAAAGATGAACAAGGCAGACCTGGTCGATCGCCTCGAGGTGCGCCTCGGCAGCAAGAAGGCCGCACTGGAGGCCGTGGAGGCCGTCGTCGACGTGATCATCCGAGAGGTCGCTGCCGGCAACAAGGTAGGGATCACCGGATTCGGCACGTTCGAGCGCGTCGACCGCGCCGCCCGCACGGGCCGCAACCCGCGCACGGGCGAAGCGGTGCGCATCGGTGCGACCTCCGTGCCCAAGTTCACCCCTGGTACGAACTTCAAGGCCGTCACGGCCGACCCGTCGAAGCTGCCCCGCTCCGGCAACGCCGGTGGTCGCGCGCGCGTCGAGCGCTGAGACGCACCGCGTCGGGCGGCGTCAGCGGATCTGCTGGCCCGTCCCGATGCCCTCGATCCACAACCGGCGGATTCCGCCTGGCCCGTGATCGACATTGAGACGCTGCCCCACGCGCAGCGTGCGCAGGCCGCTGCGCGCGAAGGCGTCGGCGTCGAACGGCAGCACCCGGCCGGCGTCGGTGATGAGCTCACCCGTGAACGTCGCCTCGTCGAAGCGGTGGACGCTGGCCTGCGTGTGATGGGTCATGGCGGCTCCTTCGGCGGCTCGGACCGGTGACGGCGAGGTGCGCGGGTCTCGTACCCTCTCACAGCGATCCCTCCCATGCTGCCAGATGCCCCGGCCTCATGGATCGCAACGCTGCGACGAATGCCCTGGACGTGTCGTGCCACTAGAGTGCGAGACGAACAGGAGGTGCCCATGGCGAAGATCTCGCTCGATGCGGGAGAGCGCAACGCCGTCGTCTCCGTCATCACGAAAGCCGTCGCCCCGGCGGTGGCGCCGTGGCTGCGTGAGGCGTGGCGAGGCGCCGAGCACGTTCCCGCCACCGGCGGCGCCGTCATCGCCGCGAACCACCTCAGCTACTCCGACCCGTTCGTCATCGGCCGCTTCCTCCTCTACGGCGCGGGTCGCCTGCCGCACTTCCTCGGCAAGGCCGAGGTCTTCGCCGTCCCCGTCCTCGGGCCGCTGCTGCGCCGCGCCGGGCAGATCCCCGTCCACCGCGGCACCGCACGGGCCAAGGACAGCTTCGTCGAAGCCGTCGACGCCGTCGCGGCCGGCCGCCTCGTCTGCCTGCTGCCGGAGGGCACACTGACGCGGGATCGCGCGTTCTGGCCGATGACGGGCAAGTCCGGCGCCGCGCGCATCGCGCTGACGACGGGCGTCCCGCTCGTCCCCGTCGCGATGTGGGGGCCCGAACGAATCATCCCGCCGACCAGTCGCGCCCGCCACGTCGTGCCGCACCTGCTGACGCGCCGTCATGACGTCACCGTCGTCGCGGGCGAGCCGGTCGACCTCGACGATCTGCGCGGGCGCGACCTCGACACCGAGGTGCTGACGGAGGCCACCAGGCGCCTCATGGCCGCCATCCTCGAGCTGCTGTGCGAGATCCGCGGCGAGCGACCCGGCGCGCCGCCGCTCGACAACCCGCGCACCGTCTCGCGCCCGACCGACGCGCGAGGCTCGCGATGAACGCGCCGACCTGGCCCAGTGGCCTCCGCGCCGACCTGCCTCACAGCGCCGATCTGTCCGACCGCACCGAACTCCACGAAAGGACGAGACGATGACACGCGCCGCAATCATGGGGGCCGGAAGCTGGGGCACGGCGTTCGCCGCCGTCATGGCCGACGCAGGCACCGACGTCACGCTGTGGGCGCGCCGTGCGGAGGCTGCTGACGCGATCAACACCGAGCGCCGCAACGTCGCCTACCTGCCCGAGCTGCAGCTCGACGAGCGCATCAGCGCGACGGCGGACGCCGCGCAGGCGCTCGAGGGCGCCGACCTCGTCGTCCTCGCCGTCCCGTCGCAGTCGCTGCGCGGCAACCTCGAGCAGTGGCGCGACGTGCTGCCGCAGGGCGCGCCGCTCGTGTCGCTCATGAAGGGCATCGAACTCGGCACGCACCTGCGGATGAGCGACGTCATCGCGGAGGTCGCCGGCGTGCCGCTCGCGCAGGTCGCCGTCGTCTCCGGGCCGAACCTCGCGAAGGAGATCGCGCAGAAGCAGCCGGCCGCCGCCGTCGTCGCAGCGCCGCATCACGGGCTGCGCGCCAAGGTGGCAGAGGCCTGCGCCGCCCCGTACTTCCGCCCCTACACGAACGCGGACGTCGTCGGCACGGAGATCGCGGGCGCGGTGAAGAACGTCATCGCGCTCGCCGTCGGCATGGCCCATGGCCTGGGCCTCGGCGAGAACACGACGGCGACGCTCCTGACGCGCGGTCTCGCGGAGACGGCCCGCCTCGGTGCGGCGCTCGGCGCCGACCCGCAGACGTTCCTCGGTCTCGCCGGTGTGGGCGACATGGCCGCGACGTGCAGTTCGCGCCTGTCGCGCAACCATGCCTTCGGGCTGGCCCTCGGCGAGGGGCAGACGCTCGAAGAGGTGACCGCACAGGTCAGCCAGACGGCCGAGGGCGTCAAGTCGTGCCGCTCCATCGTCGAACTCGCACGCAGCGTCGACGTCGACATGCCGATCTGCGACGGCGTGCACGCCATCCTCTACGAAGGGTGGGGCCCGCAGGAGATGGTGCGCGCCCTCATGTCGCGTTCGCGCAAGAGCGAACGCGTCTGACGGCCGGCCAGGCGCGCCCGTTGTTTCGGGCGTCGGCCGGGGCAGCCTGGGCGGGGCAGTCGTGTGACCGGGTCAGTCGGCTGACGCGGCGTGCGCCCGGCGCAGGGCGTCGTCGAGGTCCGTCCACAGATCCTCGACGTCCTCGACCCCGACCGACAGACGCAGCAGGTTCTCCGGAACACTGGCCGGTTCGAGCGCATGTCGACGGCGGCGCTCCAGCATCGACTCGACGCCACCGAGGCTCGTGGCGGGCAACCACACCTCGACGAGCTGTTCGACGGCGCGTGCGGCGTCTGCGTCACCGCGCAGTTCGAGCGCGATCATTGCGCCCGTTCCCGGGTGGCGCACGCGCGCGACGTCGTCGTGCTCGCGCAATCTCGCAGCGAGCGTCGCCGCGTTCGCGCAGGCGCGCTCCCAGCGCAGGTGCAGCGTCCGCATGCCTCGCAGCGCGAGCCACGTCTCCTGCGGGCCGGGGATGGCGCCGCCCAGCGTGCGTGCTGTGAGCAGCCGCGCGGCGAGGTCGGCGTCGTTCGTCACCGCCGCGCCCAGCAGGACGTCGCTGTGGCCCGCGAGGTACTTCGTCACCGAATGCACGACGACGTCGACGCCGTCGTCGAGGGGGCGGCGCCCGAGCGGCGTGTTGAACGTGTTGTCCTCGACGACGAGCGCGCCCGCCGCGTGGGCGCGGCGCGTCACGGCGGCGACGTCGCACGTCTCGAGCATCGGGTTGCTCGGCGACTCGACCCAGACGAGATCGCACCCGGCAGCTAGGGCGGCGTCGAGGGCGCCGTCGTCGGCGAGGTCGACGCGCGTGAGGTGCGCGCGGCCGGCCTCGTGCCAGGTGTCGAGGACGGCGGAGGTGCCGTTGTAGAAGTGTCGCGGCGCGATGACACGGCCGCCGCCGTGCGGCAGGAGGGACAGCGCGGCCGAGATGGCGCCCATGCCGCTGGCAAAGGCGAGCGCGGTCGTCGAGGCGTCACCTTCGAGGGAGGCAAGGGTCGTCTCGAACGCGCTCCACGTCGGGTTGCCGACCCGCGCGTAGTTGAGGTCGGCGCCGGCCACGTAGGTCGAGGTGAGCGTGAGCTCCGGGCTGACGCTCGCGCCCGGCGCGCGGGCAGGGCGTCCACCGCCGACGAGGCGCGTCGCAGCAGCGAGCGGGCGGGCGGGACGATCGGCGTGCGCAACCATGCGAACACCCTGGCACGGCGGCGCCACCGCGCGCCGTGGCGTCCGGCGACTGACCGCGCGGGCGCTATTGTTGGCCGCGATGAGCACTTCGCAGCCCCGCACCCGCGTCGCCGTCGTCTTCGGTGGGCGCTCCTCCGAGCACGCCATCTCGTGCGCCACCGCCGCCGGCGTTCTCGCCGCGATCGACCGTGAGCGCTACGACGTCGTGCCGATCGGCATCAGCAAGGCCGGCCAGTGGGTGCTCATGCCCGACGACCCGTCGGCGCTCGCGATCCAGGGCAAGAAGCTGCCGGAGGTGACGAACGACGCCGGCCGCGAGGTCGTCATCGCGCCGTCGCCCGACCAGCACGACATCCTCGTGCTCGATGCGGGGCAGACCCCGCAGGCACTGACGTCCGTCGACGTCGTCCTGCCGCTGCTGCACGGGCCGTTCGGTGAGGACGGCACCCTGCAGGGCCTGCTCGAACTCGCCGACCTGCGCTACGTCGGCTCGGGCGTCACGGCGTCGGCCGTCATGATGGACAAGCACATGATGAAGATCGTGTTCGAGGCCGCCGGGCTGCCCGTCGGCCCCTACGTCGTCATCACCGACAAGCAGTGGCGCCGCGACAAGGACGCCGCGATGGCCAGCCTCACACCGCTGCGCTACCCCGTCTTCGTCAAACCGGCACGCGCGGGTTCGTCGGTCGGCATCTCGAAGGTCGATTCGCGCGACCAGCTCGAGGCCGCCATCGAACTGGCGCGCGAGAGCGACCCGAAGGTTGTCATCGAGGCCGGCATCGTGGGCCGCGAGGTCGAATGCGGTGTGCTCGAAGGCCACGGCAGCGACCTGCCGCGCGCGTCCGAACTCGGTGAGATCGAGGAGATCGGCGAGCACGCCTTCTACGACTTCGAGGCCAAGTATCTCAACGACGACGGGCTGCGCCTCGCGTGCCCCGCCGATGTCAGCGCCGAGGACACCGCGCGCATCAAGGAGCTGTCGATCAAGGCGTTCGACGCCGCCGGCTGCGAGGGCCTCGCGCGCGTCGACTGGTTCTACACCGCCGACGGCACGCTCTTCCTCAACGAGATCAACACCCTGCCCGGCTTCACGCCCGTGTCGATGTTCCCGGCCGTGTGGCGCGAGAGCGGCCTCGACTACACCGACCTCATCACCGACCTGATCGAGTTGGCGCGCGAGCGCAAGACCGGTCTGCGCTGACGGCAGCCCCGCGTCCGCGGGGTCCCCTGGGGGAGTCCGGGGGGCTTGTGGGTGGTGACGCGGCGACGATGGCCGGGTCGGGGGTGAACCGGAGCCGAACCGAATCGGCGCCGCCTGTCAGGAACAGCGGTGTGGACCCTGAGCGATCTTCTTCGCCGCGGGGGCGAACGCGGCGAGCAGCGTGCCGTCGAGGTTCGCCGACGACGGGACGAGCACCTCGATCGCCGGCTCACGACCGTAGGTGACGTACCGCGTGCCGCCCGAGACCGGGATCTGCACCCAGTCGACGTCGTTCGCGGAGAAGCAGGCGTCGCTCGTCGGGCCGGGTGAGGTGACGCCGCAGCGCGCGATGAGGACGTCGTCAGCGTTCTTGCCCCAGGCGTGGACGGTCGGCGAGTCGGCCGAGTCGGGGTAGGAATCGAGCCCCGAGACCGTCTTCGGCCACGATTTCGCGACAGCCGCGCACTCGGACGATGACGCCTGCGCAGCAGGCTTCGCAGCGACGGGCGAGTCACCGCATGCGGTGAGCGCCAGCGTTGCGGCACCAGCGAGAGTGAGAGCGACGCGTGCTGACATGACCCATAGGCTATCCAACCCTCGTCTGCCCACCCCGCGCCTGCCCGGCCCGCAACCATCCAACTCGCACCGGCGCCCGGGGCTGATCGGGGGACCCAAGATGCTTGGGAGCTGCGATCCCGCCTAACAGAGTTTCAGCTCCCGGGAGCGTGCTTGCGAGCTGCGATCCTGCCTGACGGGGTTTCAGAGCTCTTCACAAATGAGGGTGCAGCTGGGGTCTGAAGCCGCCGGACTCGAGCAGGGATCTGGCGATGTAGTTGGTCAGGTTGCGGAAGCCCAGGGCGGAGCCGCGCCCACCATGACCACACGAGCCGATCAGGCTGCGTGACTACCGACTGTCACCTCTCCGTGCAGCAGTTCCCACCAGCCGCGCCCTCCAGCGGATCGTCAAGTCCCCTGCTGACGGCGACTTCGGCCCCAACTCGATCCGTGCACTCCAGCGCTACCTCAACCGTGGCGTGCTCGCGGGAAAGTTCAAGCTGCCGTGACCACCATCGGCCACGCCGTCGCTGACCACATCTACCGCACCCAGCCCAGCGTCCTCGCCCGCTGCCTGGGCCTCATCTTGTCCGGCTGTCTGGTCCTCGCGTGGGCCGGGCTGCGACTGACCCGATCGATCGGAGCATCATGACCCACCCGCGCACTCAAGGCTGACGCGAAGAACCGCGCCGCCCGCACCCTCCTGCAAGGCCTCGCCATTGACGTCCTCATCGCCGTCGGCACCGCCCTGGCCATGTGGTTGCCTGATGCCACCCTCACCGCCGGCGAGTCGTGGCTCGTGCTCGGCGTGTCCGTCGGCAAGACCGCCCTGACCGTCCTCGCGTCATGGCTCATGCGGCTCAAGATCGACGGGTCTGCGCTGCCCGCCCCGCTCCCGCCGGCCGACCCGGGTGAGCCCGACGACGACACCGCCTGATTCCATCCGGTGCTGCACCAACAGCCCCCTTCGCTCGCCTCTTACGAGGTGGCCAAGGGGGGCTGTCTTGTCATTCGGGGTTGCGACTCAGGTCAACTGAGCACTCTCGCCGGAGACTGTTGCCGAGCGCGAGCGCGCGCCGATCTGGGCGCTGGTCGCCGGGCCTCGGGTACCGTTGCGTCGCTCGAAGGTCAATGTTTGCGCGGCTTGTGAGCCGGCGCCGTCAGGATCGACTATGACTGAGCGTTGGGTCCAGTAGGTGACGTCGTTGCAGTAGTCCTGGCTCTGCGTGAAGGACGCACGGACATGGAAGCCACCCAAATACAGGCGGCCGTCGGATTTGACGTCGGCGGCGAGGATCGGGCAGGTGTATTTCCACGTGTAAGGCGTGTAGTCCAAGCCGTCCGACTTCGTCTGCGCCACACCGCGGGTGGGGCCGGACCAGCAGGTGGAGTGACCACTCAGGTTCGCCCAGGTGGCGCTCTGCTTTCCGATGATCCAGTAGATCAGGGCCGCGTCGGCCACGGTCGACTCCGGGGTGATGTCGTAGAGGTAAAGGCCGTAGGGTGCGCCGTCGGGGGTGGCGCCGGTCGCCGTTGAGTCGACTTCGAGCGTCCACCTGCAGCTGCCGCTGGACCTTGCCGTGTTTGCGACCCACCCGTTCACGCCTGGGTCCTTACGGACCGGGACAGACGCCGCCAAGCTGGGTGCAGCTGCTGCGATAGTAACGGCGGGTACCGCCCAAGCGGCCCCCTTTGCAATGGTCCGTCGGTCTAAGGCCCCGCTGCGCTCAGTCATGAAATTCCCCCGTCTAGTAAAGGATTGAGTAGGTCTTTACGTTAGGCAGCATAGGGGGCCTGTGCTATCCCAGGCAAGACGACCCATCGCCGAATGATGACTGGCTCTTCACAGATGAGGGTGTAGTTGAGGTCTGAATCCGCCGGACTCGAGCAGGGATCTGGCGATGTAGTTGGTCAGGTTGCGGAAGCCCAGGGCCGAGCCGCGCAGGTGCTCCAGGCGTCCGTTGATCGCCTCTGTGGGGCCATTGCTGGTGCCAGGCCGCTCGAAGTAGG
>NZ_DCNR01000054.1:0-5733 GCF_002322065.1 Dermacoccus sp. UBA1591
GGACGGGATTCGCGAAGGGGGACGAAAATCGCAGAGGGGTACATGACGACGCGATGCGGGCCCCAGAGACCCGCACCGCGCCATGTCAGCTCACACCGTCAGGCAGCTGCGCCACCCGTCAGGCCATTGACGCCGACGGGCTTGTCGCCACCGACCGTCACGCGCCTCATGGCGCGCGGGCCAAGGTTGGCGTCGACGTAGTCGCGGTTCGCGTAGTGCGACGTCGCGCGGTTGTCCCAGATGCCGACGTCGCCGGGCGCCCAACGGTGGCGGATGGTGTGTTCGGGCTGCGTCAGGTGCGCGTACAGCACGTCGAGGATCGCCCGCGACTCGGCCTGCGACACGCCGACGATGTGGGAGGTGAAACCGGGGTTGACGAACAACCCGCGACGGCCCGTCTCGGGGTGCACACGCACGACGGGGTGCTCGACGACGGGCAGCTCGGTGACGACCTCGCCGCTCCACTCCTGCCCACCGTTCTTGCGCAGGTAGGCGCCCCATTCGCGGTTGCCGTCGTGGGCGGCGACGAGCTGGTCGACGAGGCCGCGGAACGGCTCCGACAGCGAGTCGTACGCCGCCTGCGCGTCGGCCCAGGAGGTGTCGCCGCCGTAGTCCGGCAGCGTCACGGCGCGCAGGACGCTGATGGCCGGCGGCTCCTTCATGAACGTGACATCCGTGTGCCACTCGTCGGAGAACGAGAACTCGGGGTCGGAGGAGTCGATCGAGTAGATCTCCTTGCGCTCGTGCGTGCCCGCGACGGGGTGGCCCGCCGTCAGCTCGCCGAGCAGGTTTCCGAGGCGCACCTGAGCGTCGTCGTCGAACGCGTCCTGACCCCGGAAGAAGAGCACCTTGTGCGCGAGCAGCGCGCGGCGCAGGTCGAACGCTATCGCGTCGTCGACCTGCGCGAGGTCCACGCCGTGGACGATTGCGCCGAACGCCGGGCCGAGGCGTTCGATGCGCAGCCCGGGCGTCGCGACGGTGCCGCCGTGGCGCGCCGCTGCGCTCGTCGGAACACCCGTCGGTGCGCCGCTCGCGGAGTCGACGTTCGTGTCGGGCGTGGTGTCGAGGAGTGTCATGGCAGACCCTTCGTTGCGCTTGCCGCCGCGTCGGTCGACGGGCGGCCGGGTCGTTACTCGGGGCACCCCGGCGCACGTGTGCGTTCGCATGGGGGTTGCCGCCCGGCCAGCCGAGACTTCGCGCCGGGGCTCGTGACCCACACATAACGTAGCACTGGCCAAACATAAAGGTCGAGTTATGCATCAACGGCGGCCACACCGTGACATTCGTCAGGGGCCCGCCGCACCCGGGCGGCCATACTGAGGCAGAACGCTCGTGGAGCACTCCCCCGTCGGTGAGCAGCGGTGATCGATGGTTCATGATCGCCCTGACCGTGTTCGAGATCGGAGCGTCGATCGTCACGGTCGAGTTCGTGAAGTCGCATGGTGGCAGCGATTTCAGCGCGTACATGTGGTCGCTGCTCGCGCCGGTAGTCGGCGCTCTCGTCTACTGGGCGCGCACACGCCACGCGTCAGGGGCCCGCGCCGCGATCCTCGCGTTCAACCTGCGCTCGGCGGCCGTCGTCATCGCGAACAGTTCGTTCCAGAACGCGTTCGCGTGGACGCAGATCATGACGGTGGCGGCGATGCTGGTCGGCATCACCCCACCGTCATGATTGCGCGTCGCCTGCGTCTGGACGGGCAACGGGCAGCCGCTCAGCACCGCCAGTGAGAGCTCAGGGTGCCCAGTGCGAGCCCAGCGGGTAGCCGCCGTTGTCGCCGTTGTCGGTCGTCTTCGTGGCGAGCACCTGGTGCAGGTGCAGCCAGCCCTCCTCGAACCCGAGGCGTGAACCGGCCATGTAGATGCCCCACACCTTCGCGGTCGGCAGGCCCGCCTCGGCGACGCAGAAATCCCAGTTCGCCTCGAGGTTGCGGCACCAGTCGCGCAGCGTCAGGGCGTACGACAGGCGCAGGTTCTCGTCGTGCTGAACCTCGAAACCGGCGTCGTGGCACTCACTGATGAGCCGCCCCGGCGAGGCGAGCTCGCCGTCGGGGAAGACATAGCGATCGGTGAACGGCTCCGGCTTGGCCGATGCCGTGTCGTCGCGACGCGTGATGCAGTGGTTGAGCAGGCGGCCACCGTCGCGCAGCTTCGAGTGCAGGAACGAGAAGTAGTTGCCGTAGTTCTTCACGCCGATGTGCTCCGTGAGGCCGATCGAGCTGACGGCGTCGAAGCCCGTCTCGGTGACGTCGCGGTAGTCGCCGTGGCGGATCTCGACGAGGCTCTCGAGGCCCGCCTCACGCACGGCGCGCTGACCCCACTCGGCCTGCTCCTTGCTCAGGGTGACGCCTATGACGTGGACGCCGCGCTCGCGAGCGGCGTGCATCGCCATGCCGCCCCAGCCGCAGCCGACGTCGAGCAGCCGTTGGCCGGGCTGCAGGTCGAGCTTGTCGGCAACGAGGGCGAACTTGC
Organism: Dermacoccus sp. UBA1591; assembly: GCF_002322065.1. Taxonomy (NCBI): domain Bacteria; kingdom Bacillati; phylum Actinomycetota; class Actinomycetes; order Micrococcales; family Dermacoccaceae; genus Dermacoccus; species Dermacoccus sp. UBA1591. Next base: position 2,470 of record NZ_DCNR01000054.1, read on the forward strand.
GCTCCTGCGCTTCCTCGAGGGTGTCGTCCGGCGTGTCGAACACGGCACACGTGTAGGCCATCGAGTCACCGAGCACCTTCTCGTAGAACGCGTTCGAGACGTCATAGTGGTGCTTGATCGAGTCGGCGGCGCGACCCACCGGGTTCACCTTGGCGAGGTGGCGCTTCCAGCGGGGCTCGTTCTCGACCTCGGGCAGCGGCGGGTGGACGAACGCCTTCGGCCCCAGCTGCTTGACGACGGGCGCGAGCGCCGACGCGACGCCCTTCGGCGTCAGCTGCTTCGTGCGCACGTCACGCTTGATGCGGCTGAACACCTCGTAGGGGTCACCAGGGTGGAAACCGGTGCCGGTCAGCGTGCCCGTCAGATAGGCGCGGGCGAGGCCGAGGTCGCCAGGGGCGCTGAGGAGGTAGCGCAGCCCCTCCTCGCTCTCGACACGCACGGCGATGTCGCTGTCGCGCGGGCCGATGTCGGTGCCGTCGTACGCCGTGATGCGGAAGGGCAACGGCTCCTCCAACACGGCCTGGACGGCCTGGGCGACGAGGGGGGTGGCGGTCGTGGTCTGGCTCATGCGTGCGTCCTCATCTTGTCAGCGAACTCAGGAAGGCGGCCCTGCGGGTCGTACTTCGTCTTCATGCGGCGGTATTCGGCTGCGCCGTACAGCGCTTCGAACGTCTCGGCGTCGTAGTAGACGTCGGAATAGAGCGACTTGTGGCCGTGCATCGTCGGCAGCACGGCCTCGATGTCGCGGTTGACGTCGCCGTCAGCCCGCCCGGGGGTGATGGCGACGGTGCCCCAGAACCCGACGTTGACGTACGTGCGGTTCGGTTCGAGCTGGTACAGCGGCCACGCGTCGTCGCCGCGCAGGCGCAGCGGGCACACCCACACGGGCGTCATGCCGACGTGCTCGTCGAACCACGGCATGAACGTCTCGAGCTGTTCGAGGGGCACCTCGACGTCCTGCACGACGCGCTCGCGCGGCAGTTCGCCGCGCATCTCGTCGATCTTCGCGGCGAAGCCCCAGCGGTTCTCCCACCCGACGATGCGGTGGTAGAAGTCGCTGCGACGGTACTTGCGCGGCCACACGCGTCGCACCTTCGGGTTCTGTGCGAAGAACGCGTCGGAGCACCAGAACCAGTCGGTGTCCCAACGCCAGATGTAGTCGTGCGCGCTCAAGGTGTCGCGGTCGAGCTCACTGATGCTCTTGTAGAAGATGTTCTGCCCCGTGTAGTCGCTCGGGCGGCGGCGCGTCTCGGGGAAGAAGTTGGCGAGCACGAGATAGGCCTCGTCCTTGCTGACGATCATGCCGTCGAGGCCGTCGACGCGTTCGCCCTGCCACTCGCGGGTCTCGACGATGGCGTCGATCGCTCGCGTCATGGCTGCGACGCTCGCGAACCGCACGTTGCGCGTCTCGACGAGGTCACCGATCGGCTGCAGTTCGATGCGCAGACGCGTCGCGTAGCCCAGGCTGCCGTAGCTGTTGGGGAAGGCGCGGAAGAGGTCGGCGTGCTCGTTGGTCGGCGAGGCGGTGAGCAGCTCGCCGGTGCCGGTGAGGATGTCCATCTCGAGGACGGACTCGTGCGGCAGTCCGTTCTTGAACGACGTCGACTCGATGCCGAGGCCGGTGACGGCGCCGCCGAGGGTGATCGTGCGCAACTGCGGGACGACGAGCGGCATGAGGCCGTGCTCGAGCGTGGCGTCGACGAGGTTCTCGTACGTGCACATGCCCTGGACGTCGGCCGTGCGAGCGTCGGCGTCGATGCTGATGACGCCCGTGAGGCCGCTGACGTCGAGGCCTACCTTCGCTTTCTCACGCGGACGGAAGAGGTTCGAGGTCTTCTTCGCGAGGCGCACCGTGGCGCCGGCGGGGATGGCTTCGAAGGAGGCCCTCAACTGCGCGACGGCAGAGGCGTGAGCGGCCTCACCGGCCAGTTCCACACTGGGCTGTTTTTTCTTATCGAACATCTATGCTCTCCACGTCTCAGGAAGTTACGCCTGCCCCGGTTGCAGCACCAAATCAGGCCGGCTCATTCCCGAGCAACCGCTCGACCCAGGCGTTGCGGAACATGCCGGACGGGTCATGCCGACGCGCCTCGCCGTCGAGGGCATGCAGTCCGGGGAACTGTTCGCTGAGCTGCTGCGGCGGTGCCGCGTGCAGCTTGCCCCAGTGCGGGCGCGGGTGGCCGAGTGCAGCTTCGAGGGTCGGCAGTTCACGGCGGACGGCGTCCGGGTCGCGGCGCCAGGTGAGGTGGATGGCGAGCATCTCGCCGGTGGCGAACGGGCTCGCACTGAGGCTGTCGCCGGCGACGGCGCGGATCTCCATCGAGTGCGCGAGGCGGGCGAAGACATCGGCGAACCGTGGCAGCGCTCGCAGGGCGTCCGCGACCGTTTCACGTGAAACGAAGTACTCGCTCTGCACCTCGTCGCCGACGCTGGGGGCGAAGTCGCTGCGGAAGTGAGTCAGCCGTTCGGCGCTCGGCCCGTGAACACCGAGCTGCTCAGTCACCGCGACGGGATCAGCGCCTGGGCTCGGGTGACGAGGGCTCGTCGCGGCGCGGGCGCCGGCGAGCTGAGCCGGAGCATCGACGCCGCGCGGACGCTTGGCGAAGAGCAACGCCCGACCGCCGTCGCTCCAGTCGGGGGCGATGCTGAACGAGTAGAGCGGGCGCGTCAGGTCGTCGAGATGGTCGACGAGGGCGTCGTATTCGAGCCCTTCGTACACCGTCGTCGCGATGTCGAACGCGGGCACGACGTCGAGGATCAACTCGACGACGGGCCCGAACAGACCGAGATGCACGGGATAGTGCTCGAACCCGGGTTCGCCGCGCGTCATCGTGTGCAGATCGCCCGCAGCGGTGACGTGGGTGAGCGAACGCACCGCAGACGCGAGGCTCGGACGCTCCCATCCGGAGCCGTGCGTCGCCGTCGCGATGGCCCCGGCGACGGTGATGTGCGGCAGTGACGCAAGGTTCTCGAGCGCCCAACCACGCTGCGCGAGAACGGCGTTGACCTGCGCATACGTGGCGCCGCCGTCGATGGTGACGCAGCGTGCGTCCTCGTCGAGGTCGATGCGACGCTCGAGGTCGAGGAGGCTGAGCTGCACGCCGTCTGTGTCGGCGATGTCGTTGAAGCTGTGGCCGGTGCCGACCACCCTCAGCCGCCCACCGTCGGCCGCTGCCCGGCAGACCGCATCCTGCACCTGCGACGTCGTCCGCGGCGCGTATCGCTCGCGCGCTTCGAAGACGACGGTGCCGGCCCAGTTCGTGG
>NZ_DCNR01000054.1:5926-17187 GCF_002322065.1 Dermacoccus sp. UBA1591
CTCGTGTCCGGGTGAGTCAGTCAGGACTGACTCACCCGGACGTTGGTGACGCAGCTGGATCTCACGTCGCATGCGCCGCCCTGCGGGGCGTGGCGCGACGGGAGTCGAACGATCAGATCGAGACGACCATCTTGCCGGTGTTGGCGCCGTTCAGCAGGTCCATGAACGCCTGCGGCGCGTTCTCCAGGCCCTCGACGACCGTCTCGTCCCACTGAACCGAGCCATCGGCGAGCCACGTCGCCATCTTCTGCTGGAACTCGGGCACGAGGTCGCGGAAGTCGCTCTGGATGAACCCGCGGATCGTGATGCGCTTGCCGATGACGAGCGCGAGGTTGCGCGGCGCGGCGGGCGGCTCCGTCGAGTTGTACTGCGCGATGGCGCCGCACATCGCGATGCGCCCGTGGGTGTTCATCGACGAGATGGCCGCCTCGAGGTGGTCGCCCCCGACGTTGTCGAAGTAGACGTCGATGCCGTCCGGCGCGGCGTTCTTGAGCAGGCCGCGGACGTCACCGTCCTTGTAGTTGAAGGCGGCGTCGAAACCGAGCTCCTCGAGGCGCGCGATCTTCTGTGCGGAGCCCGCCGAACCGATGACGCGGGACGCACCCTCGAGTTTCGCGATCTGACCGACGAGCGAGCCGACGGCACCGGCCGCGCCGGAGACGAACACCGCGTCGCCGGAGTGGAATTCACCGGCGCGCATGAGCCCGCCGTACGCCGTGATGCCGGGCATGCCGAGCGCGCCCAGGTAGGCGGACGGCGACACCTGCGCGCCACCGACGTTCGTCGAGACCTTGCGTGCCGCCTTCGCGGGCACGACGGCCATGTCGCGCCAGCCGAGGCCATGGAGGACGAGGTCACCCTCCGCGAAACCCTCAGCGCGGGATTCGACGACCTCGCCGACCGCGCCGCCGTCGAGGGGCTCGTCGATCTGGAACGGCGGGACATAGGACTTCACGTCGTTCATGCGGCCACGCATGTACGGGTCGACGCTCATGACGGTGTTGCGCACGAGCAGTTCGCCGTCGCTGAGGGCGGGGAGTTCCCGCGTCTCGAGGCGGAAGTTGTCGGAGGTGGGCGCGCCATGGGGGCGCGACGCGAGCACGATCATCTGAGAAGTCGTCATGCCCTCACATTGCCACGGGCCACCGACAACGCTCCAACCGAGCCGGTCGAAGCCCCCTGCGTATCCACGGTCCACGACGGTCGATTCAAGGGCGAATGTGACCGAAATCGCGGATGAGGACGCCGCTTGCGAAGATGGCCGAATCGCAGATGGGGACGACAATCGCGGAGGGGCGGGCCTTCAGGGACGCAGCGCGTCAGTGGTGGTCGCGCAGTTTCAGCTGGTAGTAGACCGTCGCGCCCGTGGTGTCTAGCTGTTCGAAGCCGTGCGATTCGTACAGGCGGTGCGCGTAGGCGTTGTTGCTCTGCGTGCTGACGCGAACGTGGTGCGCACCGTTCTCACGGGCACCGTCGAGTACCGCTTCGAGCAGCGACCCGCCGACGCGGCGTCCGCGTGCGGCTCCGTCGACGAACAGGTCGGCGATCACCCAGTCGTGAGTGAGGTGGATCGAGTCGAACGCGCGGTAGACCTGCGCGAACCCGACGACGCCCACGCTGTCCCGGGCGCCGAGGACGAGCGTCTGCCCCGTCTCGATGCGCTCGGCCAGAAACGTCCGCGCGTCTGGCGTTGGCGCCTTGCCGCAGAAGCTGCGGTACTGCTCGAACAGATCGACGAAATCCTCGACGTCCCCAGGCATGGCATGTGCGATATCGATGTTCACGCCTTCATCTTGCCCAATCGCGCACGCAGCGGCCTCTGGGCACCGCAGAGCGGTTCGCCGGACTCGACGAACCGCTCTGCGGGCGTCAGGTCACAACGAGCGGGCGATGAGTTCCTTCATCACCTCGTTGGCGCCGCCGTAGATCTTCTGGATGCGCGCACCGGCGTACATCTTCGCGATGGGGTACTCGAGCATGAAGCCGTAGCCGCCGAACAGCTGCAGGACGCGGTCGATGACATTGCACTGCACGTCCGTCGTCCAGTATTTCGCTCGCGAGGCGGTGGCCGAGTCGAGCTTGCCCTCCATGTGCAGCATGATGCAGTGATCGAGCAGGGTGCGGGCGGCGAGCACGTCCGTCGAGCACTCGGCGAGCACGAAGCGCGTGTTCTGCAGGTCCATCAGCGTGCCGTCGAACAGTTCACGCGACTTCGCGTGCTCGACCCCGAGCTTCACGGCCAGCTCCGCCGATCCGACGGCGGTGCACGCGAGGCCGAGGCGCTCCTGCGGCAGCTGCTCCATGAGGTGGTAGAAACCGCGCCCCTCCTCGCCGAGCAGATTCGCGACGGGTACGCGCATGTCGGTGAAGTGCAGTTCGCGCGTGTCTTGACCGTGCTGGCCGATCTTCTGCAGCACGCGCCCGCGCTCGAAACCGTCGAGGTCGGCCGTCTCGAGCACGATGAGCGAGATGCCCTTGTGCCCGGCGGCCTTGTCACGCTCGCAGGTGCGGGCCACGAGGACGATGAGGTCGGCGTGACCGGCGTTCGTGATGAACGTCTTCGAGCCGTTGATGATGAACTCGTCGCCGTCGCGCACCGCGCGCGTCGAGACGCGCTTGAGGTCGGAGCCCGCGCCGGGTTCCGTCATGCCGATGGCGCCGACCCATTCGCCGGAGCACAGCTTCGGCAGCCACTTGCGCTTCTGCTCCTCGGTGCCGTAGGCGACGATGTAGTGCGTCACGATGATGGCGTGGACGACGAAGCCCCACGAGTCGTCACCGGCCTTCGCCTGCTCGATGGCGACGACGGCCTCGTGCGCGAACGTCGCGCCGCTGCCGCCGTACTCCTCTGGCACCGACAGGCCGAGCAGGCCCAGCTCACCCGCCTTCGTCCAGACGTCACGATCGACCTGGTGCTGTTCGCTGTAGCGGTCGATGTTCGCGAAGATCTCGCGGCTGAACGTGGCGGCGAGACGCTGGAGGTCTTCCAGTTCGTCGTCCATCCACGGCGAGCGGTACGGCAGGGGTGCGGCCGGGCCCATGGGTCTTTCCTTTCGTCGGTTCCACCAGTGTGCCCCACATCACAACAACCTTGGCGCTGCGGGCGCGTCTCATTCACTGCACGCCGCACCGGCTCCTTCACCCGAAGGGACCAACGACCCTGAATCTATGTTGACCGTCAGGTACGCTTTATCGAACGCAAGTGGTGAAATCCGACACGCGTAGTGGGTCTGACGTCCGACCGGGTGGTGGCGGACGACAGACCCGCGCGAGCCGCCACGGCGCCGCGCACGGGGGAAGCGCAACCGAGAACGAGGAGCTGCTGCATGGCCAGCCATGACGCCGGGTGGGAGGCGTTCCGCGAGGAGTTCCGCCACTGGATGGAGCTTCGGGGGATGACGAGCAGGGCCCTCGCCGCTCGCCTCAACGAACTCTCCGTCGACCAGCCGTTCGACGAGCACGTCGTCAAGCGATGGCGCCACTCCACGTCACCGCCCCTCGAAGCCGTGCGTCACATCGCCTCGCTGCTCGCGATGAGCGACGATCCGAGCGGTCAGGCTCCCTACGATCCCGCGTTCATCCTGCGTCGCATGGGCCTGCTCGCGCCCGCCGCGCCGGCCCAGGAACTTCTCGACACGAGCCTGCGCCTGCAGGAGCTTCGCCTGCGCCTCAGTGAGGTGCGCGGCCAGCTGAGCCGCCACGCCGCGCGAACCGGCGCCGGCCAGCTCGTCCAGACGGCGCTTTCGTATGGGTACGCCGCGGCCGTCTTCCCCGTCTGGGAGGGGCCGGTCGGCTATCCGATGCATGTCGCCGACCGCATCGACTTCCGCACCCCGCGCGACGACATCCCTGCCGTCGAGGAGAACGACGAGATGCTCGCCGCGCTCGTCGCCAACGCCGCCGTACCGGGCACCCGCCATCCACGATTCAGCACCCAGCCTGATGATCTGGCTGAACAATCGCACTGGGCGATCCAGCTCATCGGCCGCCCCTCGATGCGCAACGGCAAGGCCATCCACCCCGCCGCGCCGGCGATCGCCGTCACCGCCTCGACGACGAGTGCGTGGGCCGACGACGTGGGCGGCATCATCGCGTGGCTGCTCGGCTACGGCTTCGTCTCGACCCGCGAGATCGCGCGTGAGCTGACGCGCAACCCGATCGCGACGGACGCGCTGCGCAGCGAGGTGCACGATCAGTTCGTCGCGCGCCCGCCGTCGCACCACGTGTGGACGCACCACAGCGTCATGGTGCCCGAGGACAACCCGAACTCACCGTGGGCCGCAGCCGACGGAACCGGCTCGCCCGGCCTCGTGCACATCCGACTCGTCGAGGATCACCGGCTCATCGAGTGGACGTCCGAATGGCTCGGCGGGCAGCTCGGCATGAGCGCCGAGGAGGCTCTGACGCTGGCGGAGACCACCGCGTCCACCGTCGAGGCCCGCCTGCACAGCGGCGCGCTCGCCCACGTGCGACGACGCACCCTGCTCGTGCCGACACCGTTCGCCGAGACGCCGGCGCAGCGGTGGGAGAACGCCCTCGGCGCGGCGCTGGCCGCGACGCGCTTTCTCGCCGAGCTCGGCGTCGAGCGCACCGACGGCCTCGACGCCGTGCATGATCGGTTGCTGCGAGACGAACCGGACATCGCCCACTCTTTGCTGCGGTGGCTGGCCGACCACGAGTGCCCCCTGGTCAATCCGAAATTTTCGTCCTGGTCGAATAGGGCCTGACGAGGGTCGGCGAAAATTTCTGTCCACAGGTCGGACAACCGACTTAGTGGGCGGCGAAGCGAGCCGCGCCTTCCTACACTGGCCGGAAGCCACGGCATGCGCCCGCGTCGGACACGGGCACGCTCACGAGGGGACCACCGACGATGGCAGCGCACGACTCCAGCTGGGAGATCTTCCGCAGCGAACTCAAGCATTGGATGGAACTGCGCCGCTTCACGAACAAGGCGCTCGCCGAGGCGATCAACGCAGACCTGCCCTCCAGCGGTCTGAGCGCACCCGTCGACGAGCAGATCATCAAGCGCTGGCGGCACTCGACGTCACCGCCCCTGATGACGCTCAAGGTCATCGGACGCATCCTCGGCATGAGCAGCGACCCCACCGGCCGCGCGATCTACGACCCGACGCACCTGCCGCGTGTCATGGGCATCCTCGACCCCGCCCCCGAGAACCCCGAGCTCATCGAAGCGGCCTACCGGCTGCAGACGGTGCGCGCCAAGATCGCCGAGGCCCAGAGCACCCTGACGGCGATCACTGCTGACGAGGGCGCCGTCAACGTCGTGCGCACGGCCACCGCGTCGGGGCTCGGCGCCGCCGTCCTGCCCGTCTTCGAGGGCCCGCGCGGCTACCCGATGCACGTCTCCGACCGCATCGACCTACGCGCACAGGGCGCCGAGGCCACCGCGCCGCAACCGAACCAGTACCCCCTCGTCCACGACGCGCTGCACGACGCGTTCGCCGTCCGCAGCCGACGCGCACCGCGCTTCGCCGACACGAGCCTGCAGCCCAACCCCGACGCCTACGCCGCCTGGGCCGTGCAGCACGTCGGCTGCCCGCGCGCGAGCGAGGTGCATCGCCCCCACGTCGGCTTGCCCGCCATCGCCATCACGTCCGTCACGACGACGCCGTGGCCCGACGAAGTCGGCGACCTCATCGCGATGGTGCTCGGCTACGGCTTCACGACGACGCGTGAGCTCGCCCGCGAGCTCGTGTGCGACCCCTATGCGGCGGAACCGCTGCGCGCCGACATCCATGACAACTTGCTCTACGCGGCGACCCCGCTGCGTCGCGTGTGGACGCACCACGGCGCCGTCGTTCCGCCGGCGAACGACCATGCACCGTTCGGCGACGCGCAGGGCCGCGCGACGAGTCAGCTGCTGCACTTCTACGTGCGCGAGGACGATGCGTCCCTGCGTCACGCCGCCGAGCACCCGGCGGGCCGCCTCGACCCCGTCTCTCCGGAGGAGCTCGACGCCGCCGTCGCCCGCACGAGCGCGACGCGCGCGGAACTCGACGCTCGGTTCGAGCGCGTGCAGGACAACCCGCGCATCCGACGCATTGACTACGCCTTCACGCCCGAGGCCGAGGACCGCTGGGCGCTGGTGTTCGAGATGACGCTGACGATCCTGCGCACGCTCGACGAGCTGGGCGTACGCCTCAACCTCGCCGAACTGCACGAGCGACTCGCGCGCACCGAACCGCAGGTCGCACCGCAGGTGCTGCGCTGGCTCGCCGACCACGACGCGCCGTTCGTCGAGTCGCGTCACCGCACGCGGCACTGACGGGCGACTGACGCGCGGCGCCCTGCGACGAGGAGACCCCGTTCAGGCGGCCGGCGCTCAGCGCAGCGCGTGCAGCCAGGCGCGGGCGCCCGCAAAGGCCTCGTCGCTCGTCTCGGGGGCGACGTCGACGGGACGCTTGTCGGCGCGCGCGTACGAGCCGAGATAACGCACGTCGGCGGCGACGCGCTTGAGCCCCATGAGCGCCTCCCCGACACGTTCGGACGCGATGTGCCCCTCGATGTCGAGCGAGAAGCAGTAGCTGCCCATCGCCTCGCCCGTCGGGCGCGATTCGAGGCGCGACATGCTGATGCCGCGCGTCGCGAACTGCTCGAGCAGTTCGAGCAGCCCACCGGCGCGGTCGGCGTGCTGGTACAGCACGAGCGTCGTCTTGTCGTGGCCCGTCGGCGCGGGGGTGCGGGGGCGGCCCGCGGCGTCGCGGGCCTTCGTCACGAGGACGAATCGGGTGACGGCGCCCGCGTTGTCGCCGATGTGTGTGGCGAGGGTCTCGAGGCCGAAGACGTCGGCGGCCATCGGCGCGCACACGGCCGCCTGGAAGTTCTCGGCGGCGTCATCGGCGAGGCTCTGCGCGGCGGCGGCCGTCGACAGCGTCGGCACGTAGGTCGCCTGTGGCAGGTTCGACGCCATCCAGCCGCGCACCTGCGGCCACGCGTGCGAGTGCGACCCGACGCCCGTGATCTGCTCGGCGCGCGTGCCCGGGCGGGCCGCGAGGACGAACGTGATCGGCACGAGCACCTCACCGACGAGCAGCAACTGCGAGTCCGTGGGCGCGCCGGCTCCCGCGTTGAGGGCATCCAGCGTGGAGCTCACGCCACCTTCGACGCTGTTCTCGATCGGCACCATGACGCCGTCGACGCCACCCGAACGCACCGCGTCGAGCGCTGCCGGGACGGTCGCGAACGGGACCGAACGTTCCAGGGCAGCCGCGACGAGGCCGTCCGCAGTGGTCGGGGCGCCAGACGAGCTGGGAGTCTGGTGCGAACTCGCCTCATCTCGGGTCGAAGCACCCGCGGCAGGCGCGGTCACGTCCGCACCCTCGTCACTGGCGGGACGCACCGCTCCGGCGGCGTCACGCGTCTGCTGCTCGATCCACCCCCGCAGCGCAGCCTGCGTGAACGTGCCGGCAGGGCCGAGGTAGCCGTAGGTCGGGTCGTCGTGCGTCATCGGGCATTCCCCTCACCGGCGCGCGCCGCGGCGACCGCCTGCTTCTCCTCGGGCGTGAACTCGCTCGAGCTCGCGCCTGCTTCGACACTCTTGGCGTACGTGCGCGACTCGGCGCGCCCGTGGATCGACGAGATGACGAGCCCGTCACCGGCGTCATCGACGAGGGCCGCCGAGAACGACAGCTGACCCGCCATGTCGCCGAACGCGTCGTAGCGGACGACGGCGACGTGCTTGAGCGCGCGTCCCGAATCGGCACGGGCTGCGGCGAGTTCGGTTCGGGCGGCGGCGATGTCGCGCGCCACCTGGCGCGGGCCGCCGTCGTCGTCACCGATGATGGACGCGAGGCGGACCTCGCTCGCGCGCACCTGCACGAGCGCCCACCCGGCGAGCAGGAGAGCACACACTGCGACGGCGAGAGCGATGGCGATCACGACGTCAGCCTATGCAACCGGGCGTGGTCGATCAGACCGGCACCCAGGCCGGGAATTCGACGCCGGCGAGGGCGGCCACCATGAGCGCCGCGAACAGCAGGCACACGACGCCACCGGCGGTGCGGATGGCGGAGAGGCTGAGCCGCTTGAGCAGCGCCTTTCCGGCGACGGCGCCCAGCGCCGAGACCAGGGCGAGCGCGAGGAACGCCGACAGGCCGACGAGCCAGGGGTTGCCGCCACGCGCGACGAAACCGGCGGTCGCGAGCTGGCTCAGGTCGCCCCACTCGGCGAGGAACAGGATGAGGAAGCTCGCCCCGATCGCCTTGAGCCCCTCGGCCGGCTTGGCCTTGGCACCGAACTCCTCCTCGGCCTCCGCCTCACCCTCATCGGCCTCCTTCGCGCCCTTGATCAGCACGAAACCTGCGACGAGGAACAGCAGCGCGACGATGGCGTGCACCGGCTTCTCGGGAAGCAGCGTGAGGACGCGTCCGAACAGGACGGCGACGACCGTCTGGACGGCGAACGCCGACGCGACACCGATCCACACGTACAGCGGTCGGTATTTCGTCGCGAGCACGAGCGTCGCGATGAAGGTCTTGTCAGGGAGTTCGACGAGGAACAGCGTCGTGAAGACGGTCAGGGCGAGGGCGAGATCCACGGGCCACGAGCCTACCGGGTCGCAGCGAGGATCCAGGATCAGCGACTACGCTTGAGCAGTGTTCCGTCGGTGGCTCGTGACTGCTCTCGTCGCCGCCGTGACGTTCGCGGCGCTCGCCGCGGGCATCTCCGTCGCCAAGTCCGACACCTCCCCCACGCATCGCGCGCTGCCGGGCAACCTCGTCGTCGTCGGTATGCCGGGGCTGACATGGAGCGACATCAACCCCGACACGACACCGACGCTGTGGGACATGTCGCAGCACGCCGCCGTCGGCAACCAGCTCGTCCGCGTCATCAGCGACCACTCGTGCAGCGACGCGGCATGGGTGACGCTGGGCTCCGGTACACGCACCCCGCTCGGCTACAGCCCGCCGATGGCGGCAGCGTCCGGCACGAACGACTTCTGCCCGCCCCCGGTGAAAGGCGAGTACGACGCGACGCACCACACCTACCGCTACCCGCAGTGGAGCACGTGGGCCAAGGACGCGCTGAAACGCAACATCCCCTCACGCATGGGGCTCGTCACCTCGACACTGGAGAAGGACGGCCAGTGCGTCAGCGCCGTCGGAGAACGGGCGACGCTCGGTGCGGCGAACCGTCAGGGCGTCGTCTCGCACTACTGGCCGAGCATCTCCGGCGCTGACCTCGCCGCGTGCCCCGTCACGTACGTCTCGCTCGAGGGGCGCAGCGACGCGCAACTGCGTCAGGTACTCGACGCGGCACCCCTCGACACGACCGTCCTCGTCACCGGCCTCACCGACGACGAACGCCCCGAATCGCCGCGCGCGATCATGCTCGACGGGCCGACGGTCGGCTCGGGCATGCTGCGCTCGCGCCAGACGCGTCAGCGCGGGATCGTCACGACGACCGACATCTCCGCGTTCGTCCTCGAACGCACCCCCCGCGCGCCGGTGCTCGGCGAGGGGCGCCCCCTGTCGATCGAACCCGTCTCGACGCCCGCCGCACTGCGCTCGGTGCGCAACACCCAGACCCTGCTGCGCACCGAGCGCAACCTCGTCGGGCCGTTCTTCGTCTGGGTCGCGGCCCTCGGCGCGCTCGCCGTCACCATCGGGGCGTGGCTGTCGGTCCGCGCGCGCTGGTGGCCCTGGAGCGGACGTGACGTGGCCGGCGGCAACGACGCGGGCGTCGGTGCGGGCCCACGTCCTGGTGTGGCGTGGTGGCCATGGCGAGGACGCGACGCGGCTGACGGCGACGCCGCGGCCCGCGCCGTCATGACGCGCCGGCTGCGGGTGGCGCGCGGTTGGTGGGCGACGACGGGTGCGCTGCTCGGTGCGGTGCCGGTGGCCACCTTCCTGGCGAACCTCTACGCCTGGTACCTCCACGACCATGCGTTGGCGTGGCTCGGCGGGTGCGTCGTCGTCATCATCGTCGTCATCGCGACGCTAGCACTGCTCGGGCCGTGGCGTCGCTGGACGCCCGGCCCTGCCGTCTTCGTCGCCTCCTGCACCGCGCTGGTGCTCGCGATGGATGCGGTACAGGGATCGCCGCTGCAGCTCGTCAGCGTGCTCGGGCTGCAGCCGGTGTACGGCGGCCGATTCTTCGGGATGGGCAACGTCGGATACGCGCTGTTCATGACGTCATGCCTGTTCGTCGCGGCGATGCTCGCGGGGCGTTATCGCGCGATGAAACGGCCGCGGCTCGCATTGCTGACGGTGCTCGCGATCGGCGTGCCCGCCATCCTCGTCAACGGGGTGCCGCAGTGGGGCAACGAGGGTGGCGGCTCGGCAGCGTTCGTGCCCGCGATCATCTACCTGGCGATGCGTGCGCGCGGGTGGCGGATCACGCTGACGCGACTGCTGCTCGCCGCGTTGGGCGGTGCTGCGTTCGTCTTCGTCATCGGCTGGCTCGACTACCTGCGCGGCGAGAGTGCGCGCACACACCTCGGCGACATCTTCGCCGGCCTCATCGGCGACGGGCGGGTCAACCCGATCAGGCGGGTGCTGTACGCAAACTGGCACATGCTCAACACGCATTGGTTCTACTGGTTCGTGCCGATCTGGCTCGTCGTGTGCATCGTCGTGCTCGCGTTTCCCGACGGGCCCGGGCGCTTCCTCAAGCCACTATTCGTGCGCGTGCCCATGATGCGGCACGGCCTCATCGCCATCACGATCATGCTCGCCGCCGGATTCCTCGCCAACGACTCGGGCACCTCGATCCCGCCCGCCGGGGCGCTCGTCATCATGCCACTGCTCGTCATCGTCGCGGCGCGCCTCGGATCGCCGCGCACGAGCGAAGCCCCTCGCGTGCCTGCCGTGAAGAGTTGACGGCCGTACCCATCTGCGATTTACGTCCACATTCAACGGACGTTGCGGGCAGGCGAATGTGGACGAAAATCGCAGATGTGTACAGGCTTCCGGGGGCTTCGAGCCCTTCCCACTGCTCCCTTCACACCGTCGCCGACGTGGAGCCGACGTCGGACGCGCGCCGCGCTCGGCCCCTTCCGTCAGACGACGACGCCCCCGGCAGCGACACGCGTGAGGCCCCCGCACCTGACGATGTGGGGGCCTCACGAGTGACGGCAAGGTGAGCGCCTGATGACGAGCGCCGCCGCGGTCGTTGCCCGGCGGAGAGCCGAGCTCAGTGCGACCTGATGGCGGACGTCAGCGCAGCGTGATCTGCCGCGAGACGATGCCGTTGCGGGCGCGACGTTCGTCTGCGGTGAGCGGCTCGGTCTCGAGCGAGGC
>NZ_DCNR01000054.1:17401-27254 GCF_002322065.1 Dermacoccus sp. UBA1591
GCACGGAACGCGCCGAGGAGGCGGCCTTCGTCGTCGTTCTCCGGCATGCGCGCCTTGCCGGATGCGGACAGGCGGGCGAGCGCGTCGGTGGCCTTGTTCTCGTCGTGCGGCAGCACCCAGCGGATGAAGGCGCGATCGCCGATGAGGCACCAGTAGGCGGAGTCGACGCCGTCGATCGGCGCGGTCGGAGCGATCGACTCGTTGGCGTCCTCCATCGAGACGGAGGCCTCTTCGCCGATCTCGTGCTCTTCGGGGATCCAGAAGTCGAACGTCTCGTGGACGGTCGGTTCGAACGTCGTGCTCGTGATGATGTCCTGCAAACGCGGCGTCGCGGCGCTGACGCGCGGCGGTGCGGGCAGCGGCTGGCCGTTCTCGAGCTGCGTGACAGCGATGAGCTGCGCGGCGAGGTCGCGGCTCGCGTCGCCGGATCCACCGCCCGTCTGCAGCGCCACCATCATGTCGCCGTCCTCGCGACGCAGGCCGGGCCACGCCATCGGCAGGATCGTCGCGATGACCGCCTCGTGCTCCTGCCCGTCGACCTCGAAGGTGACCTTTGCCGTCGCCGACGGGACGATCTCACGCATCGCCACCCAGTCCGTCTCACCTGCGAGGCCCTCGAATGGACGCGCGACGAACGGCGCCGGCATCTGCGACGGATCGAGCGGACGCTTGTTCTCTTTGCCCTTGCGGCGTGAAGCCTTACCCATGGTCGATGAGTCTAGTGATGTCGCGTGCCCGCGGCGGCGCGATGCGTCATCTCGCTGCGGTAGTGGAACGTCGTCAGGCGCGCGCCGCGTCGGCTGGGGCCACACGCGTGTCGCAGCGGGCGCCTCTGCCGAGCGTGCGAGGCCGATGCGCCGCAAGACGCGCAGAGAAATGTTTGGGCGGGCGGCCGCGGAGGCGGCCTGCCCGAGCTTGCGAGGTCAGGCGCGCCTGCGCGACGGGCCGCACGCGTGTCGCAGCGAGTGCATCTGCCGAGCGTGCGAGGCCGATGCGCCGCAAGACGCGCAGAGAAATGTTTGGGCGGGCCGGCGCGGAGGCGGCCTGCCCGAGCTTGCGAGGTCAGGCGCGCCTGCGCGACGGGCCGCCCAAACTGGCCCACACCGTGCGGCCGTTGCGTTCGTCGCTGACGCCCCATTCGTGGGCGAGGGAGCGGACGATGCGCAGGCCGCGGCCAGAGTTGACCCATTCACTCTTGGGTTTGGGCATGGGGATGTCGTCGCCGCCGCCGTCGGTCACTTCGATCTCGACGCGCGGGGCGCGCACCTTCCAGTGCACGCGGATGCTGCCGTCGGGCAGGGGCTTGGCGTGGCGGATGGCGTTGGTGACGAGTTCGCTGACGACGATCTCGCATTCGCCGATGACTTCGTCGCTGATCTCGCCGTCGGAGAGGTCGTCGACAATGGTGCGGCGGATGCTGGGCACGGATTCGAGCGTCCAGTCCAGGCGGACAGTGCGGACGCGGGCGTCGCTCGACATGTCGTGGCTACCTCGTGCGGTCGGACCTCGCGGGGCGGGGTGGTGTTCAGCGTTCGTTCAACCTTGCCACACATCGCAACGGGCGTGGGGTTGGGTGCGCGGCCCCACGGGTGCGCCGCGACGAATCCGAGCGAAATGGGTGACTTCGAGCGCTCTGCCGCTCGTATCCGCCCATTTCGCTCGATTTCATGACCGCCGAGCTGGACAGAAGCGTGCAGGATGCGCGGCTCGGGCCTACGGTCGACGACATGAGCGACCACGACACCAGCGCACCCACATCACACCCCCTGCCCCGCGGCATCCAGCACATCGGCGTCACCGTGCCCGATCTCGAGGCCGCCACGCGTTTCTTCGTCGACGGTCTCGGCGCGAAGGTGGCCTACGACGGGTTGAGCACCGACGACGAGCCACGCAGCGGCGACGAGGTCGAGCGGCAGCTCGGGCTGCCGCGGGGCGCCGCGATCCACAAGCAGCACATGTTCGTCATCGGCGAGGGCCCGGGCCTCGAGGTCTTCGAGATCAGTGGCGAGCAACGCGCCGCGGCGGGACTCGCCGACTTCGGACTCAATCACATCAGCTTCTACTGCGACGACATCGACGGCTCGCTACAGCGCCTCGTCGACGCCGGGGGCATCGCGCTGTCGGAGGTGCACGGCAACAGCTGGTACGAGGATTCGCCGGGCAACGGCAGCGTCTACGTCAAGGCGCCGTGGGGCATGCTCATCGAGCTGCAGACGATTCCCAACGGCCACTACTGCCCCGACGACTCCGAGTCGGAGGTCTGGATGCCGCAGCCGCGGTGATGTGCCACGTCAGCACGTCTGACCGCGTCGCACCCCCACGCGCCCCGATACAGCAGGGCTGCGGCTCCCTCCGTGTCGCCTGCCCTCAGCCCCAGAACGCCTCTCGAGCTTTGAGCGCCTTCTTGGGCTTGTTGGTGATGATGGCGTCGACACCGTTGCGCAGGCAGCGTTGGATGTCGTCGGGGTCGTCGACCGTCCACACGTGCACCTCGTGTCCGCGTGCGTGCTGTTCGGCGACGAGGCCCGGGTTGCGGCGCAGCATGCCGACGCTCATCGCCGCGATTGAGATGCCGGGCGGCAGTTGGCCGCCGCGGATGCGCTGCGGCACAACACCCTCCATGAGCCACGCGAGCGGCACCTGCGGCGCCAACGTCGTCATGCGGGAGACGGCGGGCAGCGAGAACGACATGACGCGGACGTTGCAACGCGACGGGTCCGGCGTGTCGAGGCCGAATTCGGCGAGCGCGCGCGCCAGTTCTTTCTCGACGCGTCCGGTGTGCTTCGACGGATGCTTCGTCTCGACGGCGAGGTCGACGCGGCGCCCGGCGTCGAGCGTCGTGCGCAGCAACTCCTTGAACGTGAGCAGGCGTGAGCCGCTGCGGTCGGCGATCTCCCAGTCGTCGTCGGTGTCGTCAGATTCGAGACGCGCCTTCCACGACCCCCAATCGAGGCCCTCGAGCTTTGCAAGCTCCAGGTTCGAGATCGCGCCACGCCCGTTCGACGTCCGCTTCGCCGTGCGATCGTGCACGCAGACGAGATGGCCGTCAGCGGTCAGCCGGACGTCACACTCGAGCGCGTCGGCACCGACGCGGATGGCGCGTTCGTACGCCTCGAGCGTGTGCTCCGGCTCGTGGTGCGACGCCCCGCGATGCGCCACCACCTGCGGGCGCTCACCGGACAGCGTCGGCAGATCGAGCGGCGCGACGGCTGGGCGAGCCGCGCGATAACCGGCAACGAGCGCCTTGGTCGGGCGCGGAACGGCAAGACGAGACTTCGACGAACTCACCACTACATCCCTACCCCCCGCGCATGAATAGCGGGTTAATGAGGCGCCACTCGTCCGCACCACAGACGCTACGGTCTCGGCGCGTGGCTCTCATTCGTGAACGCACCTCGCGGGCGGGCCACCGCTCCTCGCGGTTCGTCGCAGGCGCGCAGTCCGCGGCGCGCGCCTCTCGCGTCGGCCGGCAACGGTCGGCGATCTGGCGATTCCGACGGGTGGGGGCGCGTCTCGTACGTGCCAACACGCTCGGCGCTCCCTCCCTTTCCGCGGAATGGCGGGGTTGTCGGGCGTGGAGGTTATGGTGACCGGGATCACCAGCCGCACTGGCCGCACCCGCCCGAGGAGGCGCGCATGCCCGACACGACGACCGACGATTTCACCGAGACCGCGACGCCGGACGTCCTCGTCGCCCGTCGCGGTTCACTCGCGCGCATCCTGCTGAACCGGCCCAAGGCCATCAACGCGCTCACGACCGACATGGTGAACGCCGTGAGCGCCGCGCTGGAGCAGTGGCGCGACGACGACTCCGTCACCGCCATCACGATCGAGGGCGCCGGCGAGCGCGGCCTGTGCGCGGGCGGTGACGTGCGCAGCGTCCGTGAAGCGTTCGTCGACGGCGACGGCGAGCGCGCGTTCGAGTTCTTCCGCGACGAGTACCGCATGAACGCGCTCATCGCCGACTACCCGAAGCTCATCGTCAGCCATCAGGACGGCATCGTCATGGGTGGCGGCGTCGGCATCTCGGCGTTCGCCGGGCTGCGCGTCGCGACGGAGCGCACGAAGGTCGCGATGCCCGAGACGATCATCGGATTCTTCCCCGACGTGGGCGCGCTCTACCTTCTCTCGCGCGCGCCGGGCGGCACGGGCGCCTACCTCGCACTGACAGGCACGACGGTTGGTGGCGCCGACGCCTGCTACGTCGGGCTGAGTGACGTCGTCATCGAATCCGACTCGTGGGCAACGGTTCTCGAGCGTCTCGCCGAGGGTGCTGACGCTGACGCAGCCGTTGCGCGGCTCGCGTCTTTCGATGCCGCTGGCAATGCACCTCTCGGTGCGCAGCGGGCTTGGATCGACGAGGCCTTCGGCTCCGGCGAGCATCTGCGCGCGCCGTCCGAGGTGCTCGAGACGCTGCGTACGTCCGACGTCGAGGCCGCACGTGAGGCGGCCGGCCTGCTGACGCAGCGTTCACCGTTGTCTGTCGCCGCGACGGTCGAGGCGATGCGGCGCGCGGCGGGCATGGACTCGGTGCACGAGGTGCTCGCTCAGGACATGGTGCTCGCGCGCGGCCTCATCGAACACGGCGACTTCGTCGAAGGTGTGCGCGCGCAACTCGTCGACAAGGATCGCCAGCCGATGTGGTCGCAGGCCTCGTTCGACGAGGTCAGCGGCGCCGATGTCGCGCGCTTGTTCGAGGGCTGAGCCCTCGGCGGGACGCCGGTGGGGCACTCATGGCGTAGCCGGGGCCTCGTCTTCGCACTGGCGTGCACCCATCTGCGATTCTTGTCCACATTCAACGGCCATTGCGACGCCGCCCCCGATGGAGGCAGTTGTGATGGTCACGAGCGCGTCGCATCCCCGGTGCTCGCGCAGGATGGCGGGCAACTCACACGTTGGCGCGCAACTTCCCGCCCACTCGTGAGTTACTCGCCATCTTGACGACGCCCGCCAGCGCTCAGACGCACGCCCGTGTCAGTGAACGAGCTTGAGTCCGATCACGCACCCGATGATGCCGAGCAGGAGGCAGATCTTGACGATCGAGACGGACTCGGCGCCCGTCATCATCGCGTAGGCGATGGTGAGCACGGCTCCGATGCCAACCCATACGGCGTAGGCGGTTCCGACAGGGAGGGTCTTCATCGCGTAGGCCAGACCACCCATGCTCAAGGCGCACCCGAGGGCGAAGACAACACTCGGGCCGAGGCGACTCAACCCGCCCGACTTGTCGAGCGCCGTCGCCCAGACGGCCTCCATCGCACCGGACACCACGAGCACGAACCACGCCATCACTGACCACTCCTGATGGCCGTCTTGTCGCGCTGCCGGGTACGGCTCCCTCGTCCGGGCCCGCATCGACGAGCTCGTGCAAGCTTGTCACACGAGCGGTGCTCCCTCGCTTCGCTCTGTCCAGGGGTGTGCCGGCAACCGCAGCCAACTTCCACAGGATGGCGGGTAACTCACACGTAGGCACGTAGTTGTCCGCCTACTCGTGAGTCAGTCGCCATCTCGTGCGATTGCCACGTACCCCATCGCCACGCCCGCCTGTATGGGAATGATTCTCACTTCATCGACGTTCAACCCACCGTCGAACGAAGGAGAAGACCATGACCCGCACGACGAACCGCCCGAAGATCACCCTGCGCTCCACCGCGGGCACGGGCTACAGCTACACGACGCGCAAGAACCGCCGCACGACGCCCGACCGTCTCGTGCTGCGCAAGTACGACCCGATCGCGCGCCGCATCGTCGAGTTCGCCGAAGCCCGCTGACCTCGCAGGAGCAGGCGTGAGACAGCCGAGGAGCGAAACCTCGCTCCTCGGCTGATGCGCGCCCCCGCTCCTCGAACGGCAGACCCGGTCCTGCACATGGCCGAGGCCCGCCCTAACCCACTCTCTTAGCTCTTTCTCAGCCACCCGGTGCTGAGGTCTAACCATTCACCACCCAGGCGAGCACCCGGTGGATGCTCGCGCGCCGAGAGAGGCCATTCATGTCGTCCGTCGTCGCCACCCGCCCCCGTCGCTCGCCGACCACCGGCGCCCGCCGCGCCCCCGCAGCCGAGCCCGCTGCACACCACCTCACCGCCAAGGCCGGCGCAGCCGGCGCAACGCTCGTCGCCGGCGGGCTCGGCCTCGGCGCCGTCGTCACCCACGAAGGTGCTGCGGCGACGGGCGAGCTCGGCCTCGACACGGCTCTCTCGCACGACCGCCTCAGCCCGCTGGTCAGCCTCGCGCACGGCATCGACGTCGTCATCGGCCCCATCGTCGGCCCGCTGCTCGTCGCCATCGTCGCGGCGCTGCTCTTCGTGCGCCACCGTCGAGCAGCCGTCATCTTCGCGCTGAGCACGGCCGGCCTGTGGCTCGCGACGTCGTCGCTGAAGCTCGTCTTCACACGCGCGCGCCCGCCGGCCGATCAGGTGCACGCCCTCGTGCACGAGACGGCGCGCGACAGCTTCCCGTCCGGCCACACCGCGCTCGCCGCAGCCATCGTCGCGGGGGCGTTCTTCGCGGCTCGCTCGCTCGGTCGATCCACGCGCCTCGTCCTCGCTATCGGCATCCCGTTCGCGCTCATCGTCGCGGCGTCGCGCCTCTACCTCGGCGCTCACTTCCTCGGCGACGTCACCGCCTCCCTCGTCTTCGTCACCGGATTCGCGCTCGTCGGCGCAGCACTCGCGCCGCTCGTCGCACGCCGGTTGGACCACTGACGACTGCGCCGACGCCCTGCGGCCCCGGAAAATGCGGGGTGCGGGCATCGACATTCCAGCGAGCATCCCACTCACGACCGGGGCCACACCGGACGACCCCCGGCCCAGGCAGCGACATACGAGCAACGACCCACCGACGCCCCGGCCGTCGACCGGCCGACACCACTGCCGCACGTCGAGGACGAATCGATGACCACCCCACCCACAGGCCCCGCATACGGTGAGGGGGTGCATTATCACCTCCCTCGCCGCGTACGGGGCTTGCGCGTGCGGGTCGTCGCGACGTTCGTCGTCGCGGCCCTCGTCGCACTCGCCATCGCGCTCGCGGCGTTCACGTTCGGGCTGAGGCAGATCCTCACCTCGAGCGCCGGCGACAGCGCGACAACGGAGGCGCAGCAGGTCGCGAAAGAACTCAGCACGACGGATGACGCCTCCGCAGCGTTGCGTGCCGCGGGCGTCCACACCCAGGTCGTGCAGGTGCTCGACGCCTCGGGCGCGCTGCTCGCGACCAATGATTCCCACGCCTCGACGCCCCTCGCCCGCCCCGCCGAGAGCACGCGTCGCACGGAGATCACCCTCGATGGCGACCGCGACCACTACGTCGTCGTGACGCTCGCCGCGCACACGCGATCCGGCGCCGAGCGCTGGGTCGTGGCGGCCGCGCCGATCGACCACGAGGACACGATCGTCGACACGACGATCGTCCTGCTCGCCCTGACGGCGGGATGCCTGCTCGTCGTCACCGGCTGGGGCATCCACCGTGTCGTCGGGCGCGCGCTCGCCCCCGTCGAACGTATCCGTCTCGACGTCGAACGCATCCGCTCCTCCCACCGTCCCGAACGTGTGACGGTGCCCGCGACGGGCGACGAGATCGAGCGGCTCGCCATCACGATGAACGCGATGCTCGACCGTCTTGACGCCGCCGACGCGAGCCAGCGCGCGTTCATCTCCGACGCCTCCCACGAGCTACGTAGCCCCCTAGCGACGATCCGCATCCTCACCGAGACCGACCCTGAACCGTCCGAATCGACGCGCGTCATCCACGCCGAGACGCTGCGGCTGCAAGGCATCGTCGAGTCGCTGCTCGCCCTCGCGCGCGCCGACGACGACGCCCTTGCGCTCACCCTTCGAGACGTCGATCTCGACGACGTCGCCCACACCGAGGTGCTGCGCGCCCGCAGCGCTTCCCCGACCCGTGACGGCGAGCCGGTCGTGGTAAGCGCCGACCTCGCGCCCGTACGCGTCGTCGCTGACGGCGAGCGTCTCGCGCAGGTCGTGCGCAACCTCGTCGACAACGCACTGCGTCACGCGACGAGTGCCGTGCGCGTCACGACGCGGGTGGAGGATGCCGGCAGCCGCGAGCCGGCCACGGACAGGGACGGGGCGGGCCGAGTGAACGAGCGCCCTCGCGACGCACGCGGAACGGCCGTTCTCACCGTCGACAATGACGGAAGCGTCCTCGACGCCGGCGATCGTGAGGCGATCTTCGGCCGCTTCGTCCGCCTCGATGACGCCCGCAGCCGCGACGCCGGCGGCAGCGGCCTCGGGCTCGCCATCGCGCGGGCCATCGTTCAGGCCCACGGCGGGACACTCGTCGCCGAAGAATCACCCGACGGATGGTGCCGCTTCACACTCCGGTTGCCGATGGGCTGAGCCTCATACGCCCCCCGACCTGATGCGGCCCGCCGCGTCCACCCCTCGCCTCAGCGTCACCCCTGCGGCGCCCACCGCTCGGCGAGCGTCACTCCGCCGCCTCAACCAACCTGTAGCCGTGACCCCGCACCGTCTCGAGGCTGGCGGTGCCGAACGGCGCGTCGATCTTGCGACGCAGATACCCGACGTACACCTCGACGACGTTGTCGTTGCCCTCGAAGTCGGCGCCCCACACGTTGTCGAGGATCTCAGGTTTCGACGCGGGCTCTCCGCCACGTCGCGCGAGGTAGAGCAGCAGCGCGAATTCCTTTGCCGTCAAAGAGATCTCGACGTCACCACGCATGACGACGTGGCGCGCCGGGTCGATCGTCAGCCCGCCGACGTCGAGCACCGTCGGCCGCTCCGGCGCACCGCGTCGCGCGAGCGCCCGAAGCCGCGCCACGAGCACGGGAAAGCTGAACGGCTTCGTCAGGTAATCGTCGGCGCCGAGGTCGAACGCGTCGACCTGATCGAGGTCGCCGTCCTTCGCCGTCAGCATGAGCACGGGCGCCCACACCCCGTCGCGGCGCAGCCCGGCGAGCACGTCGTAACCGTTGCGGCCGGGCAGCATGATGTCGAGGACGATGACGTCGTACGGGTTCTGCGCGCCGAGCCACTGGCCGGTGATGCCGTCACCGGCGACGTCGACGACGAATCCCTCACGCCCCAGACCGCTCGCGACAGCGTCGGCGAGGTGCTTCTCGTCCTCGACGAGCAGAACCCTCATGCCGCCTCCTCGCGCGCGTCGATCGTCATGCCCCAGGTCTACACGACACCGGTGAGCCGACGCGATGCGTCAGGACGTGACGATGCAGCACCCGGCGAGCATGAGGGGCAGCGCGACAAGCCCGATGCCGAGCACCTCGAGCGGTTCGACGGCGGCGCGACGGCGCGTCAGCCACCAGCATCCGGCGAGACCGATGGCGAGTGCGACGGGCGCGAGGAGCAGCGTCGACGAGGCGAGCGACCCCCAGGCCGACGCGGGCCATACGTCGCCGATCAGCTGCCCGACGACGGTGCCCAGCGCCAACATCGCGGCGACGGCGGCGACCCAGGCGACGGCGAGGTCGGTGAAGCGTGAGCGCGGGGCGAGGTTCATGCCTCGACGATGCGCGTCACACCCAGGCGACACCTCGTGCGCGCCTGTGGCGTGGCTGTGGGGCGAACGGTGCGTCCTCATCCCCTTTGTGTGCAAATGCATCCGGGTGCATTTGCACACAAAGGGGTCCGGGCGTCGAACGCACGCACCGTCGGGTTCGGCGCAGGTCAGCACGGCCCTCATCGTCATGACCGGGCGGCGAGCATCAAGAAGTGGCCGACGATCGCCGCGACGACGCTGACGACGCCGATTCCGGCCCGAAGCGCGCTTCTCGGCCGCGGGTTGCCGCGCCCTCCTGAGGCCTTGTGCCAGTCATCTCGCCCATTGCACTCTGCCTCTCCTCACGTCGCCGCTCGAGC
>NZ_DCNR01000054.1:27414-29771 GCF_002322065.1 Dermacoccus sp. UBA1591
CGCTCGAGCATGTCCACACTGCGACGCACCAGACGACATCACCGTTCCCCGCGCGGCGCGACGGGCGTTCGGCCACGCGTTGTTAGGCTCGCAGGGTGTATGTGAGCCGCGCAGAACTCGAGAAGATCCTGGGCGCGAGCGTGCCCGAGAGCGTCGACGGCATCGACGCCGTCACCCATGATTCTCGGGCCGCGAAGCCGGGTGGCGCGTTCGTCGCGATCCCCGGATTCACCGTCGACGGTGTGACGTTCGTGCCGCAGGCTCTCGCGAACGGGGCGAGCCTTGTCGTCGCCGAGCGTGACGTCGAGGGTGCTCCGACCGTCGTCGTGCCAGACGCGCGCGTCGCGCTCGCCGCCCTCGCCACCGCGACGGCCGGGCATCCGAGCCACGACGTCACCGTCTACGGCATCACCGGCACGAACGGCAAGACGACGAGTAGCTACGTCCTGCACGGCATCCTCAGCGCCGCGTACGGCGAGGAGAAGACGGGCCTGCTGACGACCGCCGAGATCGTCGTCGGCCGTGAACGCGAGCCGGCCGTCCGCACGACCGGTGAGGCTCCGCAGGTGCAGGGCAACCTCGCGCGGATGCGTGACGCGGGCGTCGAGCACGTCGTGCTCGAGACGAGCTCGCACGGCATCCACCTCCACCGCGTCGCCGGAACCCGTTACGCCGCAGCGTTGTTCACGAACCTCACCCGCGACCACCTCGACCTGCACGGCACGATGGAGGACTACTTCCTGACGAAGCGGCGCCTCTTCGAGTGGACCGACGGGCCGAAGCTGACGAACGTCGATGACGCCTACGGAGCGCGCATCGTCGCCGAGGTGCCCGGCACGCTCGGGTTCGGCGTGAGCGAGAACGCCGACTACCGCATCACGAAGGTTCACCCCAGCGATGGCGGCACGGCGTTCACGCTGACGACGCCCGAGCGCTTCCTCGACGGACGCGACGCCCCCGGCGTCATCGAGCTGCAGATGCCGCTGCTCGGCGACTACAACGTGCACAACGTCGCGGGCGCGTCCGCGATCGCGCTCGAGATGGGCATGCCGCTCGACACCCTCGTCGGCGCCGTCGCCCACATGGCACAGGTGCCGGGCCGCTTCGAGCGCGTGCCAGCGGCCACCGCGAAGGGCTTCGAGGTCGTCGTCGACTACGCCCACACCGAGGTCGGCCTCGAACTCGTCCTCGACGTCGCGCGCGCGGTCGTGGGCCGCGACCACGCCGACGGCGGCGTCCGCAGCGAAGGCGGACGTGTCATCTGCGTCTACGGCGCAGCGGGGCGGCGCGACCCGGCGAAGCGCCCGAAGATGGGCGAGGCGGCGAGTCGTCTCGCGGACGTCAACATCATCACGAACGACGACACGTACGACGAGGATCCGCAGGCCATCGCCGACGAGGTGATGGCGGGCGCCGATCCGTCGAACACGACGATCGTCCTCGACCGCCGCGACGCCATCCGTCAGGCGCTGACACAGGCGCGCCCGGGCGACATCGTCGTCGTCGCGGGCAAGGGCCACGAGCACGTGCAGCACCTGCCCGGAGGCGACGTCGACTTCCACGACACCACCGTCGTCACCGAGCTGCTCGCCGAGCTCTGACGCCCCCCGTCCTCATCTGCGGTTCTTGTCCACCTCTACGAACGGCGTGCACGGGTGACCGAAAAGCGTAGAAGGGGGACGTAGGTCGCCGATGTGGACGGGAATCGCAGAAGGGGACGGCGGGCGCGGGCGCGGGCACCCATTGTGTCGGAGGTGACACCACCCCCGCTTGCCACACTCTTACTACAGGCGTAGTGTTCACATCAGACACCAGCACTACAGATGTAGAAGGAGCGTTTCCCATGGACAACCTCAACACCGTCTTCTGGATCCTCATGACGATCAGCGCCGTCGGCGTCGTCGCCTTCTTCGGCTTCCTCGCCACGTGGGGCGCCCAGATCGTCAAGGCCAACCGTCCCGTGCGCCTCGAACGCCACGAGAGCATCCCCAGCTACTACGGCCGCATGGTCGCCGCGCACTGACGCAGACCGCTCGTCGCCAGGTACGTCGCTCCGCGCCTCTCGTCGCCAGCCCGTCGCACCACGGCTCGTCGTCACGCAGGGACGCAGCCGCCACGGATGCACCGGCCACCCGCGCAGCCTCAGTCAGACGAGGGAGTGGACTTACCCCGACTCAGGACGGCGTCGATCGACTTGCTATAAAAGATCTTGGCCTACCTGGCCGTCAGCTTCGAAGGCCACAAGCCTTCGAGCGCCACTGCTCGCAGTGGTCGACGACGAAGCCCGCATCACCTCACCACAGGTGACGCGGGCTTCGTCACGTCCGGGGCGGCACCGGCGGCAGGTGCGAGGCCGA